>NZ_JBFPKO010000100.1:0-2627 GCF_040948765.1 Paraburkholderia sp. BR10923
GATCGCCAAGCCACACGACATTCAACATACCGATCGCAAATTGTGGTGATCGCATACCGCTGGCACCCCGCCTACGGCCAGGAATACAGGCTGGTCCGCCGCACTGGGCGCCGCGGGAATGAGATGGTTCACCTCGACGTCCCGCAACAGATCTCCCGCGAACTGCCTGCCTGGATGCTCGATGCGTCGATATGCTCGGCAATGTCGCTTGGCGAACCGCAAGTGAGCGCCGAAGCGCTGGCCTTCTTGTGCCGCGTCCTGTCTGATCGGAAGCGCCACTCCGCCGCAGGAGGATCATCGAAGCCTCTGTCAACGGAGGGCCATTCCGATGAGACGACTGCAAAGAGAACCCGGCGTACAGCTTCCGCTGGAACTGCACCTAGATCCCACCTTCGACGCAGCCATAGTGGGGAATCGACGGGAGGAAGTGATCGACGCGCTCGCGGCACTTCTGCTGGAAGCGCTGGGCAAGCCGGCGAACATAACCGACCCAGGAGATCGCGATGAACCAGAAGATCTCCGCTGAACATCTCTGCCGAGGCGCGGTGGTCTACGTCCGTCAATCAACCATGAGCCAGGTGGTGGAGCACACAGAGAGCCAGAATCGTCAGTACGCGCTCGCTGAATTTGCACGAACCATGGGCTTTGCTTCAGTGACGACGATCGACGATGACCTTGGACGTTCGGGCTCCGGCAGTATCGAACGTCCCGGGTTCCAGAAGCTGGTCGCGTCAGTGTGTGCAGGATCCGTCGGCGCCGTGTTCTGTCTCGAGGCTTCACGACTTGCGCGCAACGGCCGCGATTGGCACCATCTCATTGATCTTTGCGCGCTGGTCGGCACGGTCGTCGTTGATCACGACGGTATTTATGACCCCAGGCTGGTCAACGATCGGCTCCTGCTTGGACTCAAAGGCACGATGTCGGAGTACGAACTCAGTCTGCTGCGGCAGCGTGGCATTGCCGCGCGTGATTCGAAGGCCCAGCGTGGCGAATTGCGCTTTGCGCTACCTCCGGGCTACTGCTGGAACGAGCTTGGGCAGATCGAGATCGATCCAGACGAACGGGTTGCCGAGTCCATCCGGGTGCTCTTCCGTAAGTTTCGCGAACTCGGCAGTGCCCGTCAGGTGCTGCTATGGGCCATACAATCCGACGTGAAGCTGCCGGTGACACGGCACGGCCCCGCGGGCATCCGGATCGAATGGAGCAGGCCTGCATATCACACGGTCGTCCAGATCCTGGAGCATCCGGTTTATGCTGGGGCGTATGTGTTTGGAAGGACGACCCAGCGCACTGCGGTCGTCGACGGACGGGCTCGTAAGACTGAAGGCCACTCCAAGCCAATGAAGGACTGGAGCGTCCTGTTGCGCGACCATCACCCAGGGTACATCACGTGGGATCAGTTCGAGGAGCATCAGAGGATGATTGCCGAGAACACACACATGAAGAAGCGGGCTTCCCGTCGATCTGCTCGTGGTGGGCGGGCATTGCTTACTGGCCTGGCGCGATGTGGCCGGTGCGGCCGAATGATGCGAGTCAACTACGGCATGAGAGCCGGCCACGCGCATCGCTATTACTGCCGTGGCGACGAAGCACATGTCGGAGCATTCCGCTGTATCGGAATCGGCGGAATACGTATCGACAAAGCAGTGGCGGCCGCAATTCTCGAAGCGGTTTCGGAGCATGCGGTGGAAGCGGCCGTTCGCGCTGCACAGCAAACATCGCGCGCAGGCGATGATGCGCGTCGCGCGTTAGCCTGCGAGCTCGAGGAAGCGCGCTACGATGCCTCTCTTGCCGCACGCCGGTATGAGGTTGTGGATCCGACGAAACGATTGGTTGCACGCGAGCTTGAAGCGCGTTGGAATGCAGCCCTCGAACGTGTCGCTCACCTTGAAGAGCGCGCTGCGCTTCTGGACCGCGAGGTTGCAAGCCGGCCCGCGATCGACCAGACGCAGTTGATGACGCTCGCGCACGATCTCCCGGCGGCGTGGAATGCGCCGGGCACCGATATGCGAACAAAGCAGCGGCTGACCCGAATTCTCATTCAGGAAGTCGTGATTGATCTGGACGACAATACGAACGAAGCAGTCGCAACGGTTCACTGGACCGGTGGTCGGCACACGGAGCTGCGCGTCGCACGCGTGAATGTTGGTCGATATCCATCTGGCCAACACTTCAGTGCTGTTGAGGTTATGCGCAAGCTTGGCGGGCAGTGGCCGGACAGGGAGCTTGCGGTGACCATGAACCGCATGCGATGCAAATCGCCAGACGGCAAGACCTGGACCACGGTTCGTGTTACCGAACTGCGTGAACGGCTGGGCATTGCGCCATTCGATCCGATGGCATCGCATGCGGAGACGATCAGCGTGGAAGAGGCCTCACGGCGACTGGGAATCTACGGCAGCTCGATTCACCGCCTGATCCGTGAAGGAATACTGCCTGCGACTCAACTCATGCCCTCGGCGCCCTGGCAGGTCCCTGTTGCTGAGCTTGATTCCGAAGCCGTCAGGGAAGGTGTACGGGCTATTAAGGAAAGGCGACCGCCTCACTTCAAGGCCCGACAGGAAGCAGAGAAGTCACTCAAGTTGCCGGGCTTCTAACCAAAGGATGCACTATGTCACGAGACTCCC
>NZ_JBFPKO010000101.1:0-2587 GCF_040948765.1 Paraburkholderia sp. BR10923
GTAAGCGGTCAATAAAAGACGCCCTTCCATCGAGGGGCAGAAGGTCAGAAGCTAGGTGTCCACGTGGACACCTGCACACTGACACTGATGACAGAGAACAAAGACCTGAAGAGCCGTCTGGTGATTGGCGAGAAACGCGACGGCCGACGCGAGTATGACGAAGGCGCACGCGACGAGCTGGTCATGATGTGCCTGAAGCCCGGCGTGTCGATCGCGCGTACGGCCATGGAACATGACGTAAATCCGAATCAGCTTCGCAAGTGGATCACTCGTTACCGTCAGCAGCGAATGGCGCAGGCTCAGCAGACCTCACCATCAGGGGCGGATGGTGTGCTGATCGATACTCCGACACCGGTACGCCCGAGCGTGGCGCGCGAGGCGCCGGCATTCATTCCAGTCGTCACCGCACCATCGGCACCGCCGGCTGCGCCTCAAGGGCCATCGCAGGCCTTGCCACTGATGGTGGCCGCACTTCTCGTGCGCTTGCCGAATGGCGTCGAATTTGAACTCGGCAACGCGAGTCTCGACGAACTGGCGACGATCGTCCAGATGCTGGGGAGGCTACCGTGTTCCGGTTCGACGATGGGCTGAGGGTCTACGTTCACCGCGATCCCGTTGACTTCCGGATGGGCATCAATGGTTTGTCAATCCTCGTCGAGCAGGCGATGTCGCTAAACCCGCTGGACGAGGCCCTGTATGTGTTCGGCAACCGACGTCACGATCGTATCAAGATCATTGCCTGGGATGGCAATGGGTTCTGGCTTCTTCTGAAGCGGCTCGAAGGTCATGATCGCTTTGCGTGGCCCAGCGATGCGGCCGTCGTGACGCTGAGCACCGAGCAATTGGGCTGGCTTCTACAGGGCGTCGACCTCGCCGCCATCAAGAAGCACCCAATGCGATATTACGCCCGTGTGAGCTGAACGCCGACGCAGCATGCCTGTCTAACTGGGCATGCCGATCAATGTCACGATCACCGCCGAGGAACTGAAGGAGTTGCTCGCCGCACGCGACGCACTTGGTGCCGTTCAGCAGGAGCGTGACGAACTGCGCGGCACACTACGGCTGGTGACAGCGGAGCGGGATCTCGCGGAAGAGCGGTTGCGAGCGTACAAGCGCGAACTGTTTGGCGCGTCTAGCGAATCGCGCGAATCGGACCAGCTTGGTCTGTTCAATGAAGCCGAAGCGCTCGCGGTCTCCGGAGGACAGCCCGCGCAGGAAGATACGGCAGATACGGCGGTGTCTGCTCACACACGCAAGAAGCGCGGCCGCAAGCCGCTCGATCCGCGCCTGCCACGCGAGGTTGTCCGGCACGAGCTGCCCGAGTCCGAACGCTTCTGTGGTCACGATGGCCACGCGCTCGTGGAAATCGGCGTTGAGACCAGCGAGCAGCTCGACGTGATTCCAGAGCAGATCCGCGTGATCCAGCATCAACGCGTCAAATACGCGTGCCCGTGTTGCGATCTCGGGATCAAGGTGACGCCACCACCACCGCGAATCATTCCGCGCGGCCTGTTTACCGAATCGGCGCTGGCGTGGATCATCACCGGCAAATACCAGTTCGGTATGCCAATCTATCGTCAGGCCGGGCTCTTGCGACGCTTCGGCGGCGACATCTCGTCGAACACGGTTGCCATCAGCGTTGTGCGGGTTGGGCTTGCGACCCAGCCGGTGATCAACCTGATGCGCGATACGTTGCTCGAAGCAGATCTGATCTATGGCGACGAGACGACCTTCCAGGTGCTCAAGGAGCCTGGGGCGCCGACCGCAAACAAAGAGCTACGTCTGGGCGCAAATGAACGGTTCGGGACCACCCATTCGATTGTTCACTTACACGCCCGGGCGCGGTGCAAAACACGCCGCGCAACTCTACGTCGGCGTCAAACCAGGCGCGGCGTTGATGACCGATGGGATATGAGCTGTATAGCGGCATCGCGCACGACCATCAACTCGTCCATCTTGGTTGTTGGGCTCATTCAAGGCGCGCGTTCGTCAAGGCGGAGGATACGGTGCCGAAAGCCGCTCGCACTCCGGACCTGCTGTCAACGCGTTTCATCAACCTCATCGGCAAGCTGTTCGCGGCTGAGGCGCGAAGTGCGAAGTGGAACGCCGCTCGCCGGCTGCGATTACGCCGCCGCTATAGCGCCCGCGTGCTCGCCGTCATCGAGCAACTGTTGATTGAGCATCTGCCTGCCGTCGTGCCGGGTAGCATGCTCGGCAAAGCGCTGCAATATCTGAATCGGCAGTGGCACAAGCTGAGCCGCTACGTTGAAAACGGCGACTATCCAATCTCGAACAACGCCTGTGAGAACGAGATCAGGCCGTTCGTCGTAGCGCGCAAGGGCTTTCTGTTTGCCGACACGGTTGCCGGTGCACATGCGAGCGCGAATCTTTACTCGCTGGTCCAGTCGGCAAAAGCCAACGGCATCGATCCATATCGATACCTCAACTGGCTACTCCGATGCCTACCGCTCGCGCAGACCGTCGACGACTACGCCGCGCTTCTTCCCTGGTGCATGCCCGCCGAACTGCGGTAAGTCTATTGCCCTGTTCAACAACTCTGATGGGCGTCGTTAATTGACCGCTTACG
>NZ_JBFPKO010000102.1:0-2567 GCF_040948765.1 Paraburkholderia sp. BR10923
GATAATCCAGAGGATTTTTAGCAGGGCGGAAACGGCGCAGTGAGCAGGATAAGGGCTCCGCAAACGAGCCGTTTCTGCCCTGCTAAAAATTCCTTGAGCTAAGCCGCTCCAGTGTCGGTGGCTATGGGAATTGAATCGGTGCCGTGGCGGCTGTGACCGCCGCTTGCGGGAAGCAAAGCGACGGCAGGAAAGGATCCGGATGCACGATCGGGCAGGCACGACCAGACTTGATCGTCCGCAAGCGGCCCGGGGTGCAGGAGAAAGGTGCGCTGCGGCCGCAATGGGCAAGCCTGCCGCGCGGATCCGCAGGATGTGCCGGGTCCGGCGCCCGGTAGGGGTGTACGTTCGTACCTCATTGCGGGTACGGCGGCGCCCGCGGCGGCGCGCCAGGCAGGAGGTATTCGACGCAGACCATATGACCGTGTCTGCAGACCGGACAGTCGCGCAGTGACCGGCCGGTCAGCTGCGCAAGGTAGTCGCGGTAGTCGGGTCCGGATGTCAGCCGGATATCGGGGGGCGGTGCGTCAAGCAGACGGCGACATGCGGCGAGGCTGGCCTCACGCAACCGGTTGCTGAGCAGTCCGTAGTGGCGGATCCGTTGCAGTCCGTGCGGCAACACGTGCAGCAGGAAGCGGCGCAGGAACTCGTGGGCGTCGAGTTGCATCACGCGTGGTCTGGCCGGATGGCGATAGTCCTTCCAGCGGAATGTGACGTGCCGTTCGCCCTGACTGATGAGCCGGCTGTTCGAGATCGCGACGCGGTGGGTGTAGCGCCCGAGATAGTCGAGGACCTGCTGCGGACCACCGAATGGCTCCTTGGCATAGATGACCCACTCGGTCTGGCGCGAGCCGCAAAGATAGCGGGCAAACTCGCCCGGCTCGGACAGGTGGGCCAGCGACGCGAAGAAGCGCAGTGCCCCGGTATCGAAGGCATGTTGCAAGCGCTCGAGGAACAGCCGGCGGAACAGGCGCGAGAGAACCCGCACCGGCAGGAAGAATCCGGGCCGGCAAGCCACCCAGCGCGTGCCGTCGGCAGTCAGGCCGCCGCCCGGGATGACGCAGTGCAGATGCGGATGGTGGACCAGATTCTGCCCCCAGGTGTGCAGCAGCGCGATGAAGCCGATCGTGGCGCCGAGATGCCGGGGGTCTGCCGCTATCGTCTGCAGCGTTTCGGCCGTTGCCTGGAACAGGATGTCGTAGACGACACGCTTGTTCTGGAATGCGATGGCGGCGATCTCCTGCGGAACGGTGAAGACGACGTGGAAGTACGGCACCGGCAGCAGGTCCGCCTGACGGTGGTCGAGCCAACGTGCCCGGGCAAGCGACTGGCACCTCGGGCAGTGCCGGTTGCCACACGAGTTATAGGCGATGCGCTGATGTCCGCAACTGTCGCACTGTTCGACGTGACCGCCCAGGGCCGCCGTCCGGCACTGCTCGATGGCACGCATGACGCGGCGCTGCTCGCGGTCGAGCGAGTCGGCATGCTGTTGCCGGTAGGCCGGGCCATGGCGGTGCAGGATGTCCGCCAGCTCCAGCGGGGCCTTCATCGCGGTTCAGGCCTGGTCAACAGGTGCTTCGCGTGAAGCCTGCGGGGACATCGACGGCAACCGCTCGAACGGGCTGGCCGTCGCACAGATCGTGCTCGTCGCGACCATCAGGTAGCGCGCCGTGGTGGCCAGGCTGCGATGGCCCATCAGCAGCTGGATCAGGCGCACGTCCGTGCCGGATTCGAGCAGGTGCGTCGCAAACGCATGACGCAGGGAGTGCGGCGTGACCGGCTTGGTGATCCCGGCACGGCGACGGGCGTCATGGCACGCCTCCCGCACCACGTCGGCCCCCACGGGTTGATCCGGGAAGCGGCCGGGAAACAGCCAGTACTGGGGCCGGCCGATACACCAGTAGCTGCGCAGGACCTCCAGTAGCCGTGGCGAGAGCATCACGTAGCGGTCGGCGCGACCTTTGCCCTGCTCGACACGCAGCATCATGCGCTGGCTATCGATATCGCCGACCTTCAGCCGGGTGGCTTCCGAGATGCGCAGGCCGGCCGCGTAGGCCGCGATCAGTACGGTTCGATGCTTGACGCTACGGATCGCTTCAAGGAACCGGGTGATCTCCTCCTGACTGAGGATCACCGGGAGTTTGCGCGGCGTCCGCGCGATCGGGAGTTCTTCGACCGCCCACTCGCGTTTGAGCGTGACGTGGTACAGGAAGCGCAGCGCCGCGGTGGCCACCACCAGCGTGCTGGATGAGCGCCGCTGGACTTCAGTCAGGTGCACCTGCCAGGCGCGCACCTCCTCGGGACCCAGCAGTTCGGGGGACCGCCCGAAGTGCCTGGCAAAGTTGTTCACCTGCTGGAGATACGCGCGTTGCGTATTGGGCGCGAGGTTGCGCACGCGCATATCCTCGATCATGCGTCGACGTAAAGGTGTCATGGTGGACTCCGCTCTGAATGGTCAGGACAGCAAACTGCACTGCCATCGTCCCACTCGAACGGATGTGCCCTGCGGATGATCCCGGAGTCGAAGTCGCCAGCCAACCGCCTCCTCCCGCGTCAGCGGGTTAGTTCAA
>NZ_JBFPKO010000103.1:0-2470 GCF_040948765.1 Paraburkholderia sp. BR10923
ATGACACCGCTGCGCAAACGCATGCTGCATGACATGCAGATCCGCAACCTTGCAGACAACACCCAGAAGGCCTATCTGCTGCAAGTTTCCAGTTTCGCCCGGCACTTCCGGCGCTCACCTGAGGTGCTCGGCCCCGAAGAGATCCGTGCCTGGATCATCCACCTGACCAACCAACGCAAGCTCGCGCCAGCCAGTGTCCAACTTGCCGTCGGCGCGCTGCGCTTCCTGTACCGCATCACGCTCAGGTGCGACTGGAGTGACG
The DNA here is from genome assembly GCF_040948765.1 of Paraburkholderia sp. BR10923. Classification (NCBI taxonomy): domain Bacteria; kingdom Pseudomonadati; phylum Pseudomonadota; class Betaproteobacteria; order Burkholderiales; family Burkholderiaceae; genus Paraburkholderia; species Paraburkholderia sp. BR10923. Next base: position 263 of record NZ_JBFPKO010000103.1, read on the forward strand.
AGGATTTCCCGTTGCCCAAACGGCCCGTGAAGCTGCCCGTCGTCCTGAGCTTCGAGGAAGTGACGCGTTTCTTCGAGTCCATTCCCAGCCTGAAGCAGCGCACCATCCTGATGACGGCCTACGCGGCCGGCCTGCGGGTGTCGGAAGTCGTTCACCTGAAGGTCACCGATATCGACAGCAAGCGGATGATGATCCGTGTCCGCCAGGGTAAAGGCCGTAAGGACCGCTACGTAATGCTCTCGCCGCGGCTGCTCGAGATCCTGCGACTGTACTGGCAGGATGCCCGCCCAAGCGAGTGGCTGTTTGCGGGCAACATTCCCGGGCGGCCCATCAGCCGCCAGGCCGTGGGCGAGGCTTGCGCGCTTGCGCGCCAGCGCAGCGGCATTACCAAACCCGTGACACCACATTCTTTGCGGCACGCGTTCGCCACGCACCTGCTGGAAACCGGCGCCGATGTACGCCGGATCCAGCTGCTGATGGGACATCGCAGCATGGCGACCACGGCTCGGTATCTCAAGCTGGCGACGAGCACCGTGTGTGCCACCACCAGTCCCTTCGACCTGCTGCCGCACCCCGCACCCATCCCGCCTGAGCCCACACCGCGCGCATACTTCTGAAGCCGGCGATGCGCCCGGCGCTCGAGGTGGCGGACATCTTCCGTCGCTGCGGGCCTCACTACCGGCAGACCCATGCCGACGCCCTCAGTCGCGCCCAGCGCCGCGCGATGAGCGCCATCGAGCTGTGCCGTACCGCCGCGCTTGGCGGTCATGTCGAGCAGTGCGATGCGTGCGGCCATCAGCGCATCGCGTACGACTCGTGTCGCCACCGCTGCTGTCCGAAGTGCCAGTCGCTCGCCCGCGCGCAATGGCTCGAACGCCGGCGCGCCGAGCTGCTCCCCTCGATCGAATACTTCCACGTCGTCTTCACACTCCCGGAGCCCATCGCCGTGCTCGCGTACCAGAACAAGAAGACCCTCTACGATCTGCTGTTTCGCACCAGCGCCGAGACGCTGCGCACGATCGCCGCGGATCCGAGACACCTGGACGCGGAGATCGGCTTCATCACGGTCCTGCATACGTGGGGGCAGAATCTGCTCCACCATCCGCACGTGCACTGCGTGGTGCCGGGCGGTGGCATCGCGCCGGACGGTGAGCGCTGGTTCGCCTGCCGGCCCGGCTTCTTCCTGCCGGTGCGGGTGCTCTCGCGCCTGTTTCGCCGCCTCTTCCTCGAGCAGCTGCGCCGCGCGTTCGACGCCGGCGCGCTGCGCTTCCATGGCCAGCTCGAGCCGTTGCGTGACCCGCGAGCGTTCGCCGCCTGGCTCGCGCCCGCCGCCCAGGCGGAGTGGGTCGTCTATGCGAAACCACCGTTTGGCGGCGCGGCCCAGGTACTCGATTACCTGGGCCGCTACACGCATCGCGTTGCCATCTCAAATAACCGGTTGCTGCGCTTTGATGGCGATTCGGTGTTGTTCCAGTGGAAGGACTATCGTCACGAAGCCCGCCACAGGACCATGACCCTGACGGCCGACGAGTTCATTCGCCGCTTCCTGCTGCACGTGCTGCCCGTTGGCTTCAAGCGCATCCGCAGCTACGGGTGGCTCGCCAACTGTCACCGGGCGGAGAGCCTGGCCACCTGCCGGCGGCTGCTCGGCGTCGAGCCGCCCGCCGCTGCGTCGCCCATCATCGCGAAAGACTACCGCGACCGTTACCAGCGGCTCACCGGCAGGTCGCTGCGCGAGTGCCCCGTGTGCGGCAAGGGCCACATGGTCCGCATCAAAGGCGCGCTGCCTGGCGACACGCCCGGCATCCTGCCACGGGCGCCTCCCGAACCGGCCCATGTGCACTGACCCGAATCAGCACCACCCCCGCGCACGTTGGTCTTCCCCCATGCGGCCAAGGCGAACCCACTCGCGCCCTGGCGTCGCCGCACCTTCACAATGCCGCAAAACTCCGCACTCCTTACCCATTGGCATCCGCATTTCCGCTGGCTTTGCGCGACCGGCCCGGCCAACCACCCGGTTCTGGCGCGCGCCACCCGTGTGCAGGCCATCACAAATCACCGCGCCGTTCATTCAATGCCCATAAAGGCCGACGCCTGCGGAGCGGTTTAGCACAAACATTTTTTTGATTACCGATCGCGGACCGGCCCCGACCGGCCTGTTCACGCGTCAGTGGCCGCGATCGCCAACCAAAAAAATCTCTGCTCTAT
>NZ_JBFPKO010000104.1:0-2300 GCF_040948765.1 Paraburkholderia sp. BR10923
CACAGCGACCGGGGCAGCCAGTATTGCAGCGGGCTGTTTCAGGACACGCTGAAAGCATATGGCATGCGTTCGTCGATGAGCCGCCGTGGCGATTGCTGGGACAACGCGCCGACCGAAAGCTTGTGGGGTTCGCTGAAAGTCGGTCGCCTGCATGGTCGGCACTTCGCCACACGGCGCGCGGTGATGGACGAAATCGTTGATTGGCTGGGTTTCTACAATGCCCATCGGCTACACTCGACGCTCGACTACGTCAGCCCTATGACGTTCGAGAAGAACTGGCTCGCTGCCCACCGAGCCGCCTGAATTCCCTCGGCTATGGGATACGTCAAACAGGGGCAAGGTCAGACTGTCCAACGTGGGGACCGAGATGAGTCTGAACGTGCTTGCCTACAACCTCATGAGAGTGCTGAGAAGCCTAGGATTCAAAAAGACAATGAAAGCGATGCGGCTGGTGGGTGCCTGAGTACCCATCGACCTTAAAAACAAGCTCACAATCGCTGACTAACGGCGTTAGACCCCTTTAGCAGTTCGTCATCGCCGAATGGACGTAAGCGCCCGGTTATCCCATCTTGAGTTGCGTTGAGAGTCTTGGGAGCATCGTGTCCACTTAAACAGGTGGACGCCTATGCTCCTCGCTCCTGGCGATCACTGCCAGACGCTAAAGATGGACCGCTTATGCTCAAGCGCCAGATTGTTCCTGAATTCGACGTCGGACGGATCGGCGCGAAGAGCCGTCTTAGCGTTGCAGCTGCTTCAACGGCATTGCCCGATTGAAGCGCTTTCAGCGCTAATTCGTTCGTCGACGTGGCCAGTTTGGCGATAGCCTCTCGCGGGCTTCGGAAGCGCCTCGATCTCGCTCTTCAGGTCGGCGACTTGCACTGTGTTTGCGCTTGTGGCGATCATATGGGATGGCAACGCGTTCGCCGATATAGGAGCCTTGACAGCTAAATCCATGCCGAACGATTTTCCGCTGGGCGCGGGCTGGCTAGAGGCAAGTGATCATCGCATACCTCGCCGAAGACTTAACACGCCGCTTTGGCCGCGAGATCGGCCGGGCCAGTCTGGCTAGCATGCGCGACTTCCATCTCGCCTCGCCCGAGGGAGAGATTTTCCAGGCAGTGTCTGGAAAATCGGCGGCTCACCGCGATCACGCGGTACCTCAATGCCGTCTAGTCCAGTCTCGTGCTGTCATTCAGTGATTTCACGGGCCATCTCAAATACCCAAAGATCCGGCTTGACGGAACGGTGGCTATCGCGCGTATCTCGCTGCGCCTCAGGCAATACCTGGTTCCTCTGCTTGCAGCAGGCTCTTTTTCCCGCATGCAGGTTAGCGGCCGCTCGCGAATATACGGTGGCTGACGACACTTTGTCACGTTTCCGTCTCTTATCGCGCAGCACGAGGACGCAGACGCAGACGTGTCGAACGCCCACCCGACTATGGGAATTCATTCGGCACATCGGGGAGTAGCAATGTTCTGGGGCCCCACGGGCAAATCCAGTTGGCTTAAACGGCCCCAGAAGGGCGACAAGCGTTTGAAGCGGATCTTCTATCAGTCGGCATTTTCATCCATGCGCTGTCCCAAGAGCGCTGCCTTCAAACGTAAAGAAGCGAAGCGCCATCATCAGATCATCATTGCTCTTGCCAGGAGGCGTGTGAATGTACTGTCGGCAATACTCCACAACAGGAATCCAATGCCCGAACGGCTGCCGCTTGCTTGACAAAATCATTAGGCGGTCTCTGCCTTTGGTCTGGCTAGAGTGAATCAATCCCGTGCCGGCACACCAAGGTTCGTTGAGCCCCATATCGCGTGCGCCCACCACTAAAATCCAGAAATGTTCGCACACAATATAATCTTTAGTATCAATTTATTGCTGCCTTTCCCTTGGTACATGCTCCTAACCATGTGGCACCATCCGAACTCAGCTGGCGGCGAAGCGTTGCGGGTCTTCGGAGTCCAATCCGTGGCCACGGTTGCCTGTTTTCCCTCCGCCGTGCCGATGGCCGAACTGCCGTGGCATACCGACGCCTTCGCATGCGTCGCTCCGATAGGAGAAGGCACTAGCGAAATTCGGCGAGTGCAGCTGCGGACGGGGTAGGGAAGATGACTTCTAAGGAAGGTCTGCAAAAGTCCTGGCGTTGACGTCTCGGTGGACTATCCTGGGAGAATGCAGCTTTAAGGGGTACCTCGATGACACAGCTTGGTCTTGGTCTGGATCTTTCAACGAAACGCACGCGCAAGCGGGAATTTCTCGATGAGATGAGGCGCGTTGTGCCATGGTCGAGGTTGATTGCGTTGATC
>NZ_JBFPKO010000105.1:0-2226 GCF_040948765.1 Paraburkholderia sp. BR10923
CAGAAGTGGCTAGTCTAACCGCAAGGAGGACGGTCACCACGGTAGGATTCATGACTGGGGTGAAGTCGTAACAAGGTAGCCGTATCGGAAGGTGCGGCTGGATCACCTCCTTTCCAGAGCTTGCATTGCTGCGCAAGCGCTCACGCTTATCGGCTGTGGTTTAGAGAAGCAACGCAGACAGACTCAGGGGTCTGTAGCTCAGTCGGTTAGAGCACCGTCTTGATAAGGCGGGGGTCGATGGTTCGAATCCATCCAGACCCACCATCTTTGTCTGTGGTGCTGACTGGGACACCCTTGAGTAGTGTATGACCGGGGGATTAGCTCAGCTGGGAGAGCACCTGCTTTGCAAGCAGGGGGTCGTCGGTTCGATCCCGTCATCCTCCACCAATCCTCAATGCGCAGGGTTCTGCATGAAGGCAGAGCGTTGCGCATTGGCGATTGAGCCAGTCAGCGCGAGGTGAGGCAACTCACCATCGGCTGTCGTTCTTTAACAATCAGGAAGAAGTAGTAAAGAGATTCACGAAAGCGTACCTGGAGATGGGTGCGTGAGTAGGTGAATCAGGGTTGTGATTGTATCGATGTATTTTAAAGGTGATCGAGAGATCGCTTTGGAATACGGCGCAACACGAATACTCAACCTGTAGCGGAAGGTGATCTGCGGTGAGCAATCATTGAGACACACCCGTTATAGGGTCAAGCGAACAAGTGCATGTGGTGGATGCCTTGGCGATCACAGGCGATGAAGGACGCGGTAGCCTGCGAAAAGCTCCGGGGAGCTGGCAAACGAGCTTTGATCCGGAGATGTCCGAATGGGGAAACCCACTCCTAATGGAGTATCCATGACTGAATCCATAGGTCATGTGAAGCGAACGCGGTGAACTGAAACATCTAAGTAACCGCAGGAAAAGAAATCAACCGAGATTCCCAAAGTAGTGGCGAGCGAAATGGGATCAGCCTGTACTCTTTATTCTCATTGTTAGTCGAACGCTCTGGAAAGTGCGGCCATAGCAGGTGATAGCCCTGTAGACGAAAACAGCGGGAAAGAACTGGGTGTACGAGAAGTAGGGCGGGACACGTGAAATCCTGTCTGAAGATGGGGGGACCATCCTCCAAGGCTAAATACTCGTGATCGACCGATAGTGAACCAGTACCGTGAGGGAAAGGCGAAAAGAACCCCGGGAGGGGAGTGAAACAGATCCTGAAACCGCATGCATACAAACAGTCGGAGCCTCGTAAGGGGTGACGGCGTACCTTTTGTATAATGGGTCAGCGACTTACATTCAGTGGCGAGCTTAACCGATTAGGGCAGGCGTAGCGAAAGCGAGTCCGAACAGGGCGTCCAGTCGCTGGGTGTAGACCCGAAACCAGGTGATCTATCCATGGCCAGGTTGAAGGCACGGTAACACGTGCTGGAGGACCGAACCCACTAACGTTGAAAAGTTAGGGGATGAGCTGTGGATAGGGGTGAAAGGCTAAACAAACCTGGAAATAGCTGGTTCTCTCCGAAAACTATTTAGGTAGTGCCTCGTGTCTCACCTTCGGGGGTAGAGCACTGTCATGGTTGTGGGGTCCATTGCGGATTACTACGCCATAGCAAACTCCGAATACCGAAGAGTGCAATCACGGGAGACAGACATCGGGTGCTAACGTCCGGTGTCAAGAGGGAAACAACCCAGACCGCCAGCTAAGGTCCCCAAATATGGCTAAGTGGGAAACGAAGTGGGAAGGCTAAAACAGTCAGGAGGTTGGCTTAGAAGCAGCCACCCTTTAAAGAAAGCGTAATAGCTCACTGATCGAGTCGTCCTGCGCGGAAGATGTAACGGGGCTAAGCCATATACCGAAGCTGCGGATGCACATTTATGTGCATGGTAGGAGAGCGTTCCGTAAGCCTGCGAAGGTGCACTGGAAAGTGTGCTGGAGGTATCGGAAGTGCGAATGCTGACATGAGTAGCGATAAAGGGGGTGAAAGGCCCCCTCGCCGTAAGCCCAAGGTTTCCTACGCAACGTTCATCGGCGTAGGGTGAGTCGGCCCCTAAGGCGAGGCAGAAATGCGTAGCTGATGGGAAGCAGATTAATATTTCTGCACCATTGTGAAATGCGATGGGGGGACGGATCGCGGAAGGTTGTCCGGGTGTTGGAAGTCCCGGTCGCTGCATTGGAGAGGGTGCCTTGGCAAATCCGGGCACAGGACTCAAGGGTGTGGCGCGAGCTTCTTCGGAAGCGAAG
>NZ_JBFPKO010000106.1:0-2063 GCF_040948765.1 Paraburkholderia sp. BR10923
ATCAAAAGGCATGCACGCCTCTTCGGCGCACAGCGCCACAAGCGCCGCCGCCGCATCCGGCCGCTCCCGCAGGTCGTGCTCCAGCACGGGCAGGCCCGTGCCGGGCGGCAGGATCTCAACCCGGGGGTCCTCCTCCGCATCAACGAAGACGCTGCGCAGCGCCTCGTGGCGCGCATACAGCTGATCGAGGCTGCGTCGCCACGCCGCGCGATCCAGCCTGCCCCGCAACCGCCAGCCCAGCGCAATGTGGTAGCGGGTGCTGTCCTTGTCCAGCTGGGCCAGAAACCACAACCGCTGCTGCGCAAACGACAGCTCAAGCGGCGCCTGGCGCGATACGGCCACAATCGCCGGCAGGTGTTGGGGACCGGAGCGGCTCAACACCTCGACGATACTTGCCGCAAGATCGCCCAGCACCGGCCTGGCGAACAGTGTCGACAGCGGCAGTTCGACCCCAACAGCCTGCGACAGCCGGCTCGACACCTGTACCGCGAGGAGCGAGTGGCCGCCCAGCTCGAAGAAGTGGTCGTGGCGTCCGACCCGCTCCAGGCCTAGAAGCTCGGCCCAGATCTCTGCCAGCGCCGTTTCGACTGCGCCCTGCGGCGCCTCATAGGCCGCCCGCGCATAGGCATCGTCGGCCGGCGCCGGCAGTGCCTTGCGGTCGAGCTTGCCATTCACCGTCAGCGGTAACTCCGCCAGCGGCATGAACGCCGACGGTACCATGTAGTCTGGCAGCCGCGCACTTAGGTACGCGCGCAAGGTGTTGGCAAGCTCAGGGCCATCCAGCCCATCCGATTGAGCTTCGGGTGCACACACCACATAGGCGATAAGATGCCTGTCGCCGGCGCGGTTCTGTCGCGCCACCACCACCGCCTCGCGCACAAAGGCGTGCTCGCCAAGCCGCGCCGCGATCTCGCCCGGCTCGATGCGATAGCCGCGAATCTTCACCTGGTCGTCGTTGCGCCCCAGGAACTCCAGATTGCCGTCCGGCAGGTACCGCGCCAGGTCCCCCGTGCGGTACAGCCGATCGCCCTCCACAAAGGGACTGGCGATGAACCGCTCGGCGGTCAGCTCGGGGCGGTTCAGATAGCCCCGCGCGACCCCCGCCCCGCCAATGTAAAGCTCCCCCACCGCCCCGCACGGCACCGGCTCGCCATGACCGTCCAGCAGATAAACCCGCGTGTTCGAAATCGGACGGCCAATCGGGACCACTGACCCATTAAAATCAGCCGGGCAATTCCAGGCCGTTACGTCGATAGCAGCTTCCGTGGGACCATATAGATTGTGCAGACCGGTCCAAGGTAATACGCACCGAACCTTCTGCGTGAGGGAAGCAGAAAGCGCCTCACCACTACACACGAGACGCTGCAGGGATGTGCAGCGATCAACGCCCTTCGTGTTCATGAAGCTGGCCAGCATCGATGGTACAAAGTGTGCGGTGGTGATGCGTTGGCCGATTATCAGGTTTACAAGCGCATCCGGGTCTTTGTGTACACCAGGAACCGCCAGCACCAGGGTTGCCCCTTCAAGCAATGTCCAAAAGAATTCCCAGGCAGAGACATCGAAGCTAAACGGGGTCTTCTGCAAGACGACATCAGCCGTATTGAGTGCATAGGCCTTTTGCATCCAGATCAGGCGATTGATAACCGCTCGATGCTCATTCTGTACTCCCTTGGGAGTTCCGGTTGAGCCTGAGGTGTAGATCACATAGGCGAGATGGCGGGACGTGAGGCCAAGCGTGCGCGGCTCCGGGTCCGAAGGCGGCCGCTCGCCCCAGACCGGCGTGGCCGTTTCCAGATCGACCGCTATCACATCGGTCAGCACCTCGGCGCCAAGTGCGGCGCGGCCGGCCACATCGCAAAGCAGCAGCTGCGGAGCGGCATCGACCAGCACCTGGCGCAGCCGCTGAGACGGATAGGCCGGATCCAGCGGTAGATAGGCGCCCCCCGCCTTCAGGATCGCCAGCAGCCCCACCACCATCGCCGCGCTGCGCTCCACGCAGATCCCCACCGGCTGATCCGGCCTGACTCCGAGTGCGATCAGATGGTGCGCCAGCCGGTTGGCCC
>NZ_JBFPKO010000107.1:0-1921 GCF_040948765.1 Paraburkholderia sp. BR10923
CCATAGCCACCGACACTGGAGCGGCTTAGCTCAAGGAATTTTTAGCAGGGCAGAAACGGCTCGTTTGCGGAGCCCTTATCCTGCTCACTGCGCCGTTTCCGCCCTGCTAAAAATCCTCTGGATTATCGGGCTACCATCTTAATTTTACGTAACCTCAACCGATGAAGACGCGTCTGCCCCGGCGCCCCCGGCCGCGACGCCTGCCGAACCCGGGTTCCCGGATGCCGATGCGCTGGCCGCGCTGCGTGGCTGGTATGCAGGCCTCAGTTCACGTGCAACCGTCCTGCGCTACCTGCCTGGCCTCAAGGCGTCGGGCCAGTCCGCACGTGGCATGCTCGGCCGCATCCGCCGGCAGCTCATCGCGTTCGCCGAAAGCCGCCATCGACTGGATCTGGCGGCGGTATTCCAGCACACGCCCCAAGAGCGGCAGGGGCGAGCCAAGGCAGTTGAACACGCGCTCAGGACGTTGCCCTCGGTGAATGCGCCACAGCCCCAGATCAGCGACGACATTGAACGGTGCCTCGCACCCCGGACCGCGAATGCCCTGCGTGCACACGGCATCCATACGCTCTCGGAACTGACCGTACGCATCCCGCGACGGCGCGGATGGTGGCGAACGATCGAGGGGCTCGGCGCGATGGGGGCTCGGCAAGTCGAAGCCTTCTTCGCCGGGCATCCGCTGTTGACCGAGCGCGCCCGCGCACTGGTCGCGGTCACCCAGCCACGCAGCATCGTGCCGTGGGAAGAGTTGCGCCTGCCGCACGAGGTCGATGGCTTGCAGGGCAGTTTCCGGGCGCCGCGTAATGCCTGCACGCTGAACGCGACGAAACGATTACGAGGCGGTACAGGCGTGGCTTGCGCTGCACGAAACAGCGACGACGCAGCGCGCCTATCGCAAGGAGGCCAAGCGGCTGATCCTGTGGGCGATCGTCGAACGCGGGCGGGCGCTGTCGTCACTGACAACCGACGACGCGATCGCCTACCGGGCGTTCGTGAGACGTCCGGCGCCGCGCGAGCGCTGGGTCGGGCCACCGCGGCCGCGCGATTCCGTCGAATGGCGCCCCTTTACGAGCGGCCTGTCAGCGCGCTCAGCAGCCTACGCACTGACGGTGCTCTCGGCGCTGTTTCGCTGGCTGATCGAGCAGCGTTACGTGCTCGCCAATCCGTTTTCCGGCGTCAAGGTCCGAGGCCACGCCTCGCAGCCAGCGCTGGACACGACGCGCGGTTTCACCGAGGGTGAGTGGCTGCTGGTCCGCGCGATTGCCGACGGCCTCGAAGGGTCCTATGGCTGGTCGGAGCCAGCGGCGCAGCGGCTGCGCTTCCTGCTTGACTTCGGCTACGCGACGGGTCTGCGCGCGAGCGAACTGGTCGGCGCCGGGGTCGGCAGCATCCGCGTGGACGGGCACGGTGATCACTGGCTGCATCTGGTCGGCAAGGGCAGCAAGCCCGGCAAGGTGGCACTGCCGCCGGTCGCGCGTACTGCGCTCGATCAGTACCTTGCACAGCGACGCCTGCCTGTCACGCCACAACGCTGGAACCCGAAGACATCACTGGTCGCGAGTCTGGGCGAAGACGGCGACGCGGGTATCGCGAGTCCGCACTGGATGCGCCACAGTCACGCGAGCCACGCCCTCGCTAGTCCAGCCTGAACAAACCGTAGAGCCTTAAGCGTTGGGGGTTTCCGGCGGAAATCGTGTTGTTGGAATTGCAGAGACCTGGCATATTGCTGGGTATAGCCTGCAAATTCTGACGAGGTTCAGATGGGTCCGAAGGCGCCTGTAACGGAGAAGGATCTGTTCCGGCATCCACTGCGCGAACAGATCAATCTCAAGCATCCACTGGTACGGCTGGCCGAGCTGATCAATTGGGAGCGGCTCAGTGCATGGATGAGCGCGAGTTTCGTTTCGGGTAAAGGCAGACC
>NZ_JBFPKO010000108.1:0-1883 GCF_040948765.1 Paraburkholderia sp. BR10923
GAGCCGCTCCCAATTGATCAGCTCGGCCAGCCGTACCAGTGGATGCTTGAGATTGATCTGTTCGCGCAGTGGATGCCGGAACAAATCCTTCTCCGTTACAGGCGCCTTCGGACCCATCTAAACCTCGTCAGAATTTGCAGGCTACCCGCTGTAATACCGCCCGGTGTGAGCTTGCCCCTGAAAAACGTATCCCTTGCTGAGGTTTAAACTGCAGCAAGGAGAAACGAAGATGAGCCAATTGAAGCGTGCGCGGTACACCCTGGAATTCAAGCTGGAGGCGGTGCGGCTGGTGAAGGCCGGCCAGAGCCTGGCAGCGGTGTCGGCGATTCTGGGGGTGTCGAGCCAGACGATCTCGAACTGGGTGCAGGCGGACCGAAAAGGAACGCTGGTCGGCCCGGGTACGAAGCCGGTAACCGAGGAGCAGATGGAGCTGGCTCGACTGCGTGCGGAGAATGCGCGACTGAAGATGGAGCGCGACATTCTAAAAAAGGCGGCAGCGTACTTTGCGAAAGAATCGCCGTGAAGTACGCCTTTATCGAACGGGAGCACAAGCGCTGGCCGGCGTCGGAGGCGGCAGAGACGGGAATTCGGACAGTAGAACAAGGAGAACGCTTATTCGTTGGATGTGCGCCCTACCCCAACCCACTAAACGGAAGTTTGCAGAGGTTCTGAGGTGATGGACGATCCTCCGTTACGCGGCGGAAAGTTCATGCTAATGTGGACAAGTCGAGATGCCCCGCGCAGTCTAGTCGGCATGGAAATGTACTTTAGTATGGAAAGTCGGACGCGTATCAGATACCGAAACTTCTTAATAGTCTCTCACGATGGAACATTCGGTATGTCATATGTCACCGCTCTCACATCATTTGAATGCCAATCGAAACCGCCGCGCAGTAGAAGACGATCACTTAGCAGCGTCGGAGCGCAAGGGACCATCTTCAGGGCGCGCTGCAAACATGGACCATCTCCATCAGACCGACTGGTCGGCACACGACGAGGCCCTTTCTTCTCTTCCCTTGCTATGGAGCCTTTCCGACGACGGTTCCTAGGCGTCGGTCTTCACGTGCTGTCGCATGACGTCAGACATGCTGTCCTCCATTGACGTGCAACTCTGCTCCGTTGATGTACGATGAGGCCTCAGTACAGAGGAAGTAGATTACTCGTGCGACCTCGGCCGGATCCCCGAGACGACGCATAGGAATTCCGTGATCCACGATCTCCTCTGTGCCGGGCGACAGGATTGAGGTATCAATTTCTCCCGGAGCAATAGCGTTGACGCGTACACCCTTCGGGCCAAACTCGTGCGCCATTTCCCGCGTTAGAGCTGCGAGCGCAGCCTTTGAGGCTGCGTACGCAGTACCTGCGAAAGGATGAACCTTCACCCCGGCGATCGATGTTACGTTGGCAATGGCCCCGTTTCCTCGGACCAACTCTGGGAACAACGATCGCGCCAGTAATGCGTTGGATACCAAATTCACGTTAAGAACAGTCATCCAAGTCCGAAGATCGCTCTTGAGAACTCCGAGGCGCGATCTGTCCTCGCCTTTAGAAGAGACGCCAGCATTGTTGACGAGCGCGTGTAACTGTCCATTAGGTAGCCGTCGCCTGACTTCCAAAGCGATTCGGTCGATACTATCTAGGTCCGCGAGGTCTGCCTGTATGTGCGCTTCGCGCGCAGCAGGCCACTTGCAACTGTCCGAGAACGGCCGCCGGGAGACAGTGAACACCTCCCAGTTGTTCTCCTGAAAAAGCTTAAGGCTACGCTGAACAAGCAGCTGAATTTGCGACGTGTCGGCGATGTAGAGGTGTTCAGGTCGTGAAGCCGACGGTCATCCTTTGGTTTTTGGCCCTTGCGGGCATTGCACGCGGGCGTTTGCCCGCTT
>NZ_JBFPKO010000109.1:0-1817 GCF_040948765.1 Paraburkholderia sp. BR10923
ATGCGTATGCGCGGCGGGGTTACGAGGCGCCGCGCGGGGAGCTCGAGACGGTGCTGGCGCAGCTGTGGGCGGAGCTGCTGGGTCTGGAGCGGGTCGGTCGGCATGACCACTTCTTCGAGCTGGGCGGCCATTCGCTGCTGGCCGTGCAACTGATGGAGCGGCTGCGGCAGCGCTCGCTGGGAGTAGAGGTGCGCACGCTGTTCGCGCGGCCGGTGCTGGCCGATCTGGCGGCCAGCCTGGGCAGCCATCAGGAGGTCGCGGTCCCCGCCAACCTGATTACCGCGCACAGTACGGCGATCACCCCCGGGATGCTGCCGCTCATCGGGCTGAGCCAGGCGGAGATCGACCGGGTGGTGGCCACGGTGCCCGGGGGGCTGGCCAACATCCAGGACATCTATGCTCTCTCGCCGCTGCAGGAGGGCATCCTGTTCCATCACCTGCTGGCCAGCCAGGGCGATCCATACCTGCTGGTCTCGCAGATGGCATTTGCCGGTCGTGGCCAGCTGGAGCGCTATCTGGCGGCAGTGCAGCGGGTGGTGGACCGGCACGATATCCTGCGCACGTCGTTTGTGTGGGAGGGGCTGTCCGCTCCGGCGCAGGTGGTGTGGCGCCAGGCGCGGCTGGAGGTGGTGGAGGTTGAACTGGACGAGGCGGAGGGGCCGGCTCCCGAGCAGCTGCGGCGCCGGTTCGATCCGCGCGGGCAGCGCATCGATCTGGGGCGGGCGCCACTGATACGGTGTGTGACGGCCCGGGAGCCGGACAGCGGGCGCTGGCTGCTGCTGGAGCTGCAGCATCATCTGATCGGCGATCACACCACCTCAGAGGTAATGCATGCGGAGGTCCGGAGCGTGCTGGGAGGACGCGGGCACGAGCTGGCCGAGCCGCAGCCATTCCGTAACCTGATAGCGCAGGCGCGGCTGGGTGTGGGAGAGCAGGCGCATGAGCAGTTCTTCCGGGAGATGCTCTCGGAGATTGACGGGCCGACGCTGCCGTTCGGGCTGGGCGAGGTGCGCGGCGAGGGCAGCGGGGTGGACGAGGCGCGGCGGCAGTTGCCGCAGGCGCTTAACGACCGGCTGCGGCAGCAGGCGCGGCGGCTGGGGGTGAGCGTGGCCAGCCTGTGCCATCTGGCGTGGGCGCAGGTGGTGGCGCGCAGCAGCGGCCGCGAGCAGGTGGTGTTCGGCACGGTGCTGTTCGGGCGCATGCATGGTGGCACGGGCGCGGACCGGGCGATGGGCCTGTTCATGAACACGCTGCCGGTGCGGCTCGACGTGGATGGAACCGGGGTCGAGGAGAGTGTGCGTCGCACACACGCGCGGCTGGCGGAGCTGCTAACCCACGAGCATGCCCCGCTGGCGCTGGCGCAGCGCTGCAGCGGCGTTGCGGCGCCTGCGCCGCTGTTTGGCGCGCTGCTGAACTATCGCCACAATACGCTGGCGGCGCTCCCGGGCGTCGTGGGGGACGATGTCCTGGACGGCATGGAGTGGCTGGGTGCGCAGGAGCGCACCAACTATCCCTTGACCCTGTCGGTGGACGACTCCGGGCAGGCACTGGGCCTGACGGCGGAAGCGGTCGAGCCGGTTTCTGCGGAGCGGGTGTGCGGTTACATGCAACATGCGCTGGAGCATCTGGCGGAGCTGCTGGAGCGCTCGCCGCACACGCCGGTGCGGGAGCTGGAGATCCTGCCGGGGCAGGAGCGCGGGTATCTGCTGGAGGAGCTGAACCGCACGGAGGCGGCGTATCCGTCGGAGCGGTGCATCCATGAGCTGTTCGAGGCGCAGGTGCGGCGGGCACCGGAGGCGGTGGCGCTGGTGCATGAG
>NZ_JBFPKO010000010.1:0-227872 GCF_040948765.1 Paraburkholderia sp. BR10923
GTGATTAACGACTTTACCGCGCGGGACCTGCAAAAGCTCCATCGTCAGTGGTTTCTCGGCAAGTCGCTGGACGGCTTCTGCCCGATGGGCCCGTACGTGGTCACTGCAGACGAAGTCGATGGGCAAAACATCGATGTCAAGTGCTGGGTCAACGGCGAACTGCGTCAGAACTCGAATACATCGCAACTGATATTCGACATTCCAACGCTTATCGAGACCCTTTCTGCTGGCATCGAATTGCAGCCGGGTGACGTCATTGCGACGGGTACTCCGGCAGGAGTCGGTATTGGGTTCACACCGCCCAGATTTCTTCAAAAGGGCGATGTGGTTCGTATCGAAATCGAAAACGTAGGTGTTCTTGAAAACGAGGTGGGTGAATGACGACGACTTTGGTCAAAAACGTGGTTGTGGAAATTGATGGTGATGGTCAACCGGTGGTGTGTATCCACGGTCTGGCAGGTTCCTCGAATAACTGGACGCCTGTGTTGCCCGCGTTCGAAGGCATGAAGGTCATCCGCCTTGACCTGCCCGGCAGTTCGCGCTCGGAACTCGCGTCGGAGCCTCTGTCCATTGAGCTGTACGTTCAGACAATTGCCGCTGTTCTTGGTGAGCTCAAGGTGTCCGGGGCGCACATCGTCGCGCACTCGATGGGCACCATCGTCGCTCAACACCTTGCTCTGAAGCATCCGGACCTGGTGAAGAGTCTGGCGTTGTTCGGTCCGTTGATTGAACCGCCAGAAGCCGGTCGCAACGGAATGAAGGCACGCGCCGCACTGTGCCGGGACAAGGGCATCGTCGGCGTGCAGGAAGTGGCGGACGCAATCGTTAAGGGTGCAACGAGCGTGGAGACCAAGGCCCAGCGCCCGGTGACGGTGGCGCTCGTACGCGAAAGCGTAATGCGCCAAACACCGGAAGGATATGCGCAGAGCTGCGAAGCGCTGGCCGGAGCGCAGGGAGCGAACGTCGACAACATCAAAGTGCCGACGCTGCTCGTGACGGGAGATGAGGACGGTGTAGGCCAGCCGGCCGCAGTCAAGGCCATGGGAGAGCGTATCGCGGGCAGCAAGGTGACGGTCCTTGCGGGCTGCGGTCACTGGACTACCTTTGAAAAGCCGGCCGAGTGCACGGCCGAACTTCAAAGCTTCTACAAGACGGCGAACTAACACCTTCCAGGAGAAATGGAGGAGACATGGCTAAGATCCTTTTCACCAATGTGAACATCTTCGACGGCAGCGGCACCGACCCTTTTCGGGGCGAGGTACTCGTCGAAGATGATCGAATCACGCGCGTTTCCCAAGCGGAAGAATCGGTATCGCGCGAGGGGTTCCAGATCATCGACGGCAAGGGCAAATTCCTCATGCCGGGCATGACCGAAGCGCACACGCACTTCTCGTGGAATGACCAGCCGTCGCTCAGTGCGATCCAGTTCATGCCGCCCGAAGAACATATTCTGTGGTGCGTCCGCGTGGCGAAGCGCTATCTGGAGATGGGCTGGACGTCCGCCATCGGTGCGGCAACTGCGAAGCCGCGCCTCGACGTGGTGACGCGCAATGCAATCAACGCCGGCGAATTTCCCGGCCCGCGCTATCTCGCAGGCAGCCAGGAAATTACCGTTCAGGGCGGTCTGGGCGACAACACTCTTTCGCACCTCCCGTTCCGTGAGCTTAGCTTTGGCGAAGTCGTGTGCGGGCCGGAAGAGATGCGCAAATCGACACGCATGTTCCTCAAATACGGCGTTGACCATCTCAAACTCAACCTGTCTGGCGAATATATCGCGGGCATTCCTGCAGAGGCCTCACCGTTTTCCGAAGAAGAAATCGCGATGTGTACCGCGGAGGCCAAACGCGCGGGCAAGCGGGTTGCCGCGCATGCGCGCTCCGCTGAATCTGTGAAGCAGTGCGTGCGGCACGGCATTGAACTCGTCTATCACGCGAGCTTCGCGGACGAGGAAGCGCTCGACATGCTCGAGGCGAACAAGGATAAGCACTTTGTCGCCCCAGGCATTGGCTGGCTCGTGAGTACGCTTTACCACGCTGAACAGTGGGGAATTTCGACGGAAGTCGCGACGAAGATGGGCTATGCGCGCGAACTCGAAATTGCGGCTGACACGTTGCAGAAGATGCACAAGCGGGGAATCCGCATTCTGCCGGGCGGCGACTACGGCTTTGCGTGGATGCCTCACGGGACGAATGCGCGTGACCTTGAGCACTTCCAAAAGTACATCGGAATGACGCCCAAGGAAATCCTGTTGGCGGCGACCAAGCTTGGCGGCGAGATCATGATGCAACCCGACAGCATCGGCCAGATTGCGCCGGGATTTTACGCTGACATCCTCCTCATTGACGGCAATCCGCTGGAGGACCTGAAAGTCATGCAAGACCCGACCAGAATCCTGATGGTCATGAAGGGCGGTGACATCTATAAGCACTGCAAGGACAGCGAACCGGTTAGTGCGAGCGTCCATGCGTCACCGGTTGCAAAAGCGACGCAAGACGCCGGAGTGGCTGAAGCATTGCAGCACTAGCATTTCGGACGGACCCTGCAGCTCGTGCCGAAAATGTGTCTGCCACCGGTCGGTTACGGGCTCTATCGAGCGCAAGACTGACCGGTTTGCGGGCTCCAGACGGAAACGTCGTTCGTCGGCAACGTTCGTGATGCAAGGACAAGCATAGGAAGACCGCTGCCTCTCCCAGCGGTGCGCAACACCCGGTCAATGACGCTTCCCGGAAGAGAACCGGCCGTTAGGGCGGCTACGGCCCGAAGGTCGGCAACGTCTCCAAATGGCCGACCCCGGCCCGACGTAGACCGGCGGGCATGGTCGGCCATAGATCGGCCGCGTCGGGCAGCAGTCGACCCATAGCCGTCCTTCGGCCTGACGCGAAAGCGAAGGCAGCTTTCCCAGCCCGAACGGCCATTCGATTAACCGCCAGTCTTCGACCTCTTAATGCGCGCCGCACCTTCATCCGCGTGCGCGAGGCCGCGAAGTCGGCCTATCCCTCGGGCGGTAATCCTGAAGCAACACACATTGTGACGAAGGGCGCAAAACGCGTAGATTTAGGCGCATCTGGAAAACGTCTCGCGCTAATCTTCATACATAGGTCGCGCAGTTCGCGCCCTTTCTGGCGCGTGCCGATCGTACTCCGTTACACGGAGGACGTATGAGCCCTGCTGCTGGTTTGGCGCGTCTGCAACGCGCATCTGGAACCTGTCGGTCGTCGCGAAAGCTCTCGCTGTTTGTCGCTGCACTGACAGTACTGCTCTCTGGACAACACGCCTTCGCCGCAGGGCCGCTGCCGCAAGGCGGCCGCTTCGTAGGCGGATCAGGAAGCATTGCCCAGAACGGCACGAACCTGAACATCACGCAAACAGGCTCGCGGGGCATTATCGAATGGGACAGTTTCTCGATCGGACGGCGCGCCACGGTTTCAATTAACAACGGCACTGGCGCGACACTCAACCGCGTAACGGGTAACGACTTCTCCACCATCCTCGGCACGTTGAGCGGCACCGGCAGTGTGTACCTTGTCAACCCGCATGGGGTTTTAATCGGGCGAAACGGCGTGGTCTCGACGGGCGGCCGCTTCGTCGCTTCGACGCTCGACATCCCCAACGACACATTCTTGAATCCGCCCGCAATCGGTGGGTCGGTGTACGCGGGCAGTTCCACGGCCAATGTGATCAATCTCGGCAAGCTCATCTCGTCGGGCGGGGACGTGTTCCTCATATCGGCGAACAAGGTCAAGAACGCAGGGACGATCGATGCGCCAAACGGCAATGCCGAACTTGCCGTGGGGCATCAGGTCCGTCTGTTGGACGGCACGTATCAGCAAGTTTTCGTGGATGTGGGAAGCGGCGGCACGATAATGAACACGGGCTCGGTGCAGGCGGCGATCATCAATCTGCAGGCGGCCGACGGCAACATTTTCGCGCTCGCCGGTCATTCGGGCGCGCTGCGTGCCACCGGCACGGCGACACGCGCCGGCCACGTGTGGCTGGTCGCCAACACCGAGACCGCGACGTCGGTGATCAACACTGGCAACGTGGATGCGCGCAGGGCGCAGATCAGCGCACGCAATGCGGACGGCAGCGGCGGCGCGGTCGATATGTCCGGCAAGGAGGTCGAGGTCGGCGGCGCGGACGTTCAGGCGAAAACCTGGAACATTACAACTGGGGACTTCATCGCGGACGCCCCTACCGCTCGCACGCTAAGCGCAAGCCTGAGCCACGGTGCCTCGATCAACGTGGACGCGAACGGCGCTGACGGTCAACGTGGGGCGACCGGCAAGGGAGACATCGCGATTGAGGCTAGTGTGCGCTGGCACGGCGCCACCTCGCTGACGCTCGACGCGGCGCACTCGCTGACCATTGCGCCGAACGCGACCGTCGCCAACCACGGCGCAGGCTCGCTGATTCTCAATGCCGACTCGTCGGGATTCGACAACGGCGGCAGCGTGACCAACCTGGGCACGATCAACTGGTCGCGAAGCACGGGCATCGTCACGGCGCTCTACGACATGAACGGCAGCTACACGCCCGGTACATTGCGCAGCAATCCGTCCTGGCGTGCCGCGCCGTTTAGTGGCCTGGTGACCCAGATCACTGCCTATCAGCTCATTAACTACCTGGCAGACCTCAGTGCGGTAAACAACAACCTCGCCGGCAACTATGCGATGGGCAACCGGGCAATCGATTTCCTGAATCCGGTGAATTTCGGCGGCATCGGCACCGCTGCCACACCGTTCACCGGCCAGTTCGACGGTATGGGCCATGGCGGCATCTCGGGACTGAACATCTCCGGCAGCGCCGATACCGGACTTTTCGGCGTGATCGGCAAGACAGGCGTCGTGCGCAATCTTGATCTTTCACAAAGCTCAGCGACCTCCTCCGCAGGACCGGTCGGCTTGCTGGCGGGCACCAACTATGGGCTCATCGTGCGGATTGGCGCCTTCGGTAGCGTGCAATCCACGGGTGACACAAGCAGCGTGGCCGGTGGGATCGTCGGCGAAAATAGGGGCCGAGTGGAACAGTCATTCGCCGGCGTGAGCGTGAGCGGGGCTGGAACCGTGGGTGGCCTTGCCGGTACGAACGACGGTTGCATTGACCAGTCGATTGCGTTGGGTAGTGTGACGGGCGGTGCGCAAGCCACGCTCGGTGGACTCGTCGGTGTGAACAATGGCCGGATCAACCAATCCATGTCCGAGGAGATCGTAGGGGGTGGCGTGAACGGTGGCGCGGTGGTCGGCGGCATCGTGGGCAGCAATGCGGGCGTCATCCGCGAGTCCTATTCCCAATCGACGCTTATGCCTGATCCGGGTGCGACGACTGGCGGTATTGCTGGCATCAATAGCGGAAGCATCGCCCCGGACGTGTTCTGGAACAGCGAGTCTTCCGGCGCGACTACGGGGGTGGGCTCTGGAACACCGGTGGCAGATGCGAGCGGACTCACTAATGCCCAGCTACTCGACCGTGCGAGCTTCGGCCCGACCTGGGATTTCAGCGCGACCGGTACATGGGTGATGTCCTCTAACGGGCCGGCGCTGCGCTGGTTGGCCGGACGTTGATATCCGGGTATGGGTGACCAGGGTCGTGAGTAAGTTTCCGTGGCAGTTTCGCACGACTCCGCTTCGGGGACTGGCAACCGTATCTCAAGCGGGTGTCATTGATAAAGCGGGCAGCCGACGCGGTCGGCGCCAGCCGACCCGATTCAGCCAGTCGCCCGGGTGCGACCTGAGCGGTTCGTCTCCGAGCACAGCGGACATTCGTGAGGCGAAATCGTTGGTGTGTTCGAGGCCTTTTTGGACGCGTGCCGTGGCAGATTCGTGGGCAAGATCATCCCGCGTCGAAAGCTCGCTAACAGCCCTACTGACTGACTCCGCGTGTGTCATTGCGCCAGTTGCCAGCGCAACACCGGATGCGTCGCGCCGGCAGGCATCGCCCACACCCCGGTCGGGCTGAAGTCATATCCCACGAACGAGGTAGGCGTGCTCATCTGAGCGGTGCTCAGCCCGTTCGCTGCGGGAATCGGTGTGCCGTACCTGACGGCGATCGTGGCGGCCGTGGTGTCGATGTTCCAGTACACGTCGTTGCCGATCGTGCCGGTATTGGTTCGCGCGATGCCGATGGGTTCGTAGAACGGCTGGGTCACGAGGCCGGTTGCGAATGACTGGCTGATCGTTCCTTCGTTCGTGACGACGAGTGCGGCGCCGCCGCATGGCGTACCGGATGCGCCTCTGCAGTAGCCCCGAAGCGTGGTCGAACCGGTTGCGTAAGACTGGTTGATCGTGCCGCTGTTATCACCGACAAGGCCGCCGCCCCCCTGGTTGATATAGCTCAGCGATACGACGGGCCCCGTAGCAAACGACTGATTGATCAGGCCGGTATTCGCACCCACCAGACCGCCGAGCACATAACCCGCGGTCACAGCGGCGCTGCTCGAAGAACGCAGGATCGAGCCCGTGTTGATGCCCACCAGCCCACCCGCTATCGAATAGTCGGGCGAAGAAGCCGCCTCTGGTCCGCTGCTGATCACTGTGCCGGACGTGTTCACTCCTACTACCCGGCCGTTGTTCGCGCCAGCCAGGATGCCAATTGGCCCGATGAATCCGATGGCAACGCTCTCCGTGCCAGAAATATTCATGTTGCGCACGACACCTTGGGCGCCGATTGCACCGAACATGCCGCCCAACGGCGCAAGCGTAAGCGACGTGATCGAATTGCCTTGTCCGTCGAATTGACCCGTGAAAGGCGTGTTGGCGTTGCCAATCGAAAAGAAGGGGCTGTTGCTCGTCGCGCTCGCATCGATGTTCGTGCCGAGCGCGTAGTTTCCCGTGAGATCGTTGGCGACGTCCGTCAGATCGGTCAGCGAGTTCACCAGCCTGTACGCGGTGATCTGCGTAACGAGGCCGCTGAATGCGACGGGCGTCCATGCCGGGTTGCTTAGCTGGGTACCGGCAACGTAGGTGGCGTTCATGTCGTAGAAAGCGCTCAGCGAACCGGTGCTGTTCGACCAGTCGAGCGTGCCGTTGTTCACGACGCCGCCGCCGTTGTCGATGCCGGTTGCGTCGGCGCGCAAGCGGAGATTGCCCGTGCCATTGTTCGCGATGGTCGTGCCGCTCGCGACCGACACGTTGCGGTACGCGTCGAGCGTCAGCGAAGCGGGGCCTTGCCAGCTCAGGTTCGATGCAATGTCGATGTCGCCCGTCGCGTTCATCGCGCCTGTCGTGGTGACATCGACCGAGGTGCCCGCATTCAGGCTGCGGCGCAGTGCGCGTGCAGCGGACGGGTCGATCGTGAACGCGGGCGTCGACAGATTCCATTTGCCGGCACGGACGGCGGCCCCGGCGCCGAATGCCAGTTGCGCCGCGCCTGTATCGACGGTCCCGCCGCTGCCGTCCGCGTTGTGGGCCGTGATCACGCCCGACTGCTCGACACGGCCGCCGTCGGCGACGAGCCACACGTGGCCGTCGCGGTTCGCCGTGCCCGTCGCCCGGATGCGCGTGCCCCCGCCGGCGAGCGCGTACACGTTGCCATCGGCGGCCTGCAGGCTGATCTGCGCGGCGGCGATACGTCCGCTGTTGACGACTGTGCCACCGCTGCCCGTCTGCACGAAAACCTGTTTGCTGCTGGTCGAGTCCTGCAACAGCACCTGTTCGCCGGTGGCCAGTTCGACGGTGCCGTTTGGCGCCTTGATCGTGCCCGCATTGACGACCGCGCCTCGCGCAATCAGGAACACATCGCTGCCGCTCGAGCTGATCCTGCCGAGGTTGATCACGCTTGCGTCGGTGGTGCCCGACAGCGTGAGGGAACCATTGCCCTGCATGAACGCACAGTTACCGACATCGAGCGTTGACGCGACGAAGCGGCCACCCGTGCTGATGACGCCAGATGGCCCCACGACGATGCCTTGCGGATTGATCACATACAGGCTCCCCGTTGCACTGAGCCGGCCGAAGATGGCGGACGGCGAGCCTCCCGTCACGCGGTTCAGCGTCGCGCCCGAGCCGTTGTCGAACGTCACGCTGTTGTTCCTGCCGATCGAGAAACTGTTCCAGTCAATCACGCCGCGCGTCGAACCCGGTTGCGTGACCATGAGGCCGTTTCCCTGGCTTGCTATCGTGCCGGCGCCGGCCACATAAGTGCCGCCTAGAGGCAATGTGCCCGCCGCGAGCGTGGCATGTGCAAAGGACAGTCCGGTGAGCAAAATGCCGAGGGCGAGCCACATGCGTTCGTTTGACTGCCGACGATGCAGCGCGCGTCGCGCGGGCCGAGGTAGTTCTGGACGCGACATACACCCCCCTTTCCGCGAGAGTGCGGAATGGCGTCGATGACCCCGCAGAGCCGACCGGAACCGCGGGAGCCCCTGCGTCTGAAGAATAGCAGTCGGCGCAGCGAACGCATGCCGATATGTCTGTTTATCGCGCCTTCCGGCGAGGTCTTTTGCGCCAACTATTGCGGGGCGGGATCTATGGTGCGCCTCGACAAGAATCCGACGCCACATTGCGGCCGGGCGATAGGAGCAAGGGGCCTGTCGTTTACGGTTGACCGAAAAAATGTTGATCAAAAAGATAGATGCTCGCGTTGCGGCGGCCAATGGCCGCTAGCGTTTGCAGAACCGACGTCTGAACGTCCGTCCAACGGGAGGGGCGAATGACCCTTGATGGCCGACCCCGGCCCGACGTAGACCGGCGGGCATGGTCGGCCATAGATCGGCCGCGTCGGGCAGCAGTCGACCCTCATCGGCCGCTCGTGCTTGACGGAATGGGTGGCTGCTTTGGAGGTCTTCGAGACTTCGCGTAATCCCGATCGCATTCAGCCCCGAGGCGTCGACAGCGGTGCGTATCTGCTGGATCGGCTGCGCCACGTGCCACCAGTCGATCCGGCGAGCGATGTTACGTTCAAGTCAACTGCCTAGACCGAGATGCGGCGGATTTCGAATCTCGGCCTCCCCTCCATCTATCAGTAGTTCACCCCATGGTCGGAAGTCGGACCCGCACTAAGTGTTTACCCCTACAATACAATTTATTTAATTCTAGATAATCTTTCTAGAAAGACGGGGTCCCCTATGGAACAGGTGGGCCCCTGACCACCGCCAGTTTGCCCAATGGTCACGCTAAGGAGTGCCAACGAGCGTGCCCGCTTCCTCGGTTGATAGGCGGCTCTGACGAATACTTACATTCGAAAATATCGCGAACGTCGATTACTTCGATAGGAGACGCCGTACGCATTTTTCAACAGCAACCCAGTTCAACAAGAGGCTCAAGCATATGAAATTTCATCTCAAACCCATCAGCGCCGCGCTGCCTCTCGCCTGCATCGCCATGGCCTGTGGTCAAGCTGCTCTCGCCGACGTGACTGTGAAGATCGGCAGCGCCGCCCCGCTGACCGGCAACATTGCCCACATGGGCCAAGATGCGGCCGATGGCGTCAAGCTTGCCGTCCAGCAAATCAACAAGGCGGGCAATCTGGTCATCGGTGGCCAGAAGGTCGTCCTCGAGGTCGATTCGCTGGATGACCAGGCCGATCCCAGGACAGGTACGAATGTCGCGCAGAAGCTGGTCGACGACGGCGTCGTGGCAGTGATCGGCCACCTGAACTCCGGCGTGTCTATCCCCGCGTCCAAAATTTACCGCGACAACGGCGTCACCCAGATCACCCCGGGCTCTACCAACCCGCAGTACACGCTGCAAGGCTACAAGACCGCCTTCCGTGTGATCGGCACCGACGCCCAGCAGGGCCCCGCCCTGGCCAAGTACGCCCGAAACCAGAAGGTCAAGACGGTCGCCATCGTCGACGACGCCACGGCCTACGGCCAGGGCCTTGCGGACCAGTTCGAGAAGACCGCCAAGGCCGAAGGCATCCAGGTGCTATCGCGCGACGCTACCAACGACAAGGCCACTGACTTCAAGGCCATCCTGACCAAGATCAAAGCCGAACGCCCCGACGCCATCATGTATGGCGGCGAGGACGCCACCGGCGGCCCCTTCGCCAAGCAGGCCTTGCAGTTGGCAGTCTCCGCCAGGATCCTGGCGGGAGACGGCGTCTGCACCACCGACCTGGCCAGGCTGGCCGGCAACGCCGCCGATAACCTGGTCTGCTCGGTCGCGGGCGGCGATCTGTCCGCGATGGACGGCAGCGCCGCGTTCGGCAAGGAACTGAAGGCCGCGTACGGCCACGATCCGGTGGTCTACTCGCCGGTTGCGTACAGCGCCGTCTACGTGATCGTCGATGCCATGAAACGCTCCAACTCGGTCACGCGCGCCGGTATCCTGTCCGCCATGCCCTCGACCAATCTCAACACCCTGATTGGCAATATCCGGTTCGACGAGCACGGCGACCTGAAGGACAGCTCCATCTCGCTCTACAAGTACGTCAAAGGCAAGCGGACCCTTCTCGAGGTCGAGAAGATGTAATCGAAGCAGGGCTGACGCGGGAGCCTCCAAGCCCCCGCGCCGAACCGCACCGGGGGGATTTTTGCTGAAATCTTTGAATGGCCGCCGTCACCGGCGGCGTTTCTCTTGTGCGCTCAGCACGAGGGCACTGCAAGCGGCGCGTCGCGACCGTGATTGACTGGGATGTGCGGCGTGTAGCTGCTGTAGATCGACGCCTAAGATAGCGAAGCGGCGATACGCTACGACAACTGCTCGCCCATCCGGTTCGACGGTCTACACCTACGCGAATAGTACGGTGCTGAAACAGGCCCCAAGTGGACGAGGCGCTGATCAGCGCCCAGCCTTCTCGCTGCGATTTGCACGACCAAGCTCGGCTATGAGCCGAATTCTTGCCTTTGATGCGTTGAGACCGTCATAACCTGCCGTGATCAGGCCGAGGTTGTGGGCGTGATCATAGGCATATTTGGTTACGGCTGGATTGACCCGGAAACCATGGGCGCAGCGTGTAGATAGCACGACAGGGAGGTGCCGTGCGGCTTCGCTCAGCAGTCTCTCTGATTGCGCGGAGAAGCCCCCTGCGCCCTTGCCTGCCACGACGATACCGTCGAGTTTGGAGAGATCCGGGAAGCCAACGAGTAAGCCGAAAGTCTCCATGACGATCGCAACTCGGGCGCCGAGATCGGATACATCGAGTTCCGCGTAACTCTCGTCAACGATTCCCGATCCTGCGAGCGTGACGATATCGGCGTCTATGGAGCCGCGGATCGCTGTTTCTGGTCCGAAGGGCTGAATGGCTTGCGGCCATACCTTGACGATCGACACCGGATCGAAAATCCGTCCCGCGAAGGCAACGAGGGCGCTCGCGCCCTGCGGCATGACCCGTGCCAGATTTGCAGAATCTGCCAGATTTCGCGGACCATCGGCATTGGCATTGCCACCGGGGATCGCAGCACCGGTCAAAACGACAGGCCGGTCACGATCAAAAAGCAGAGCGGCGGCATAGGCGACATCTTCCATTGCGTCAGTGCCGCAACACATCACGAAAGCTTCCCTCTCCCGATCCTGCCGCATGACATCACGAGCCCGGCAAAGTGAGGCGAAGGTCAGATCGCAGCTATCGACAGGATCGATGTCATGTCCGATCCAGTCTGCTTGACCGCTCAATGCGATCAAATCGTGTGCCAATAGACGCTTGATCGTCCCGTCAGCCTGATAGTCTTCCGTGATGGTGCCGCCGCAATTGAGGAGTCCGATTTTCATTAGGGTTGGGCCTTTAGACAAGAGTTTCGAAATTTTCTCGCTGGAATATCAATGCCAGTCCTGTCATATCAAATAGGGTGATGTCTTTCGGCTGCGTGATGTTGCGATTTCGCCCGCCGGGGTACAGCCGATTTCGATTTCGTCTTTCATGTCACCCCACTGACCCTCGCCGATCGGGCGACTTTGCTGTTTGTCATCTACGAATTGCTTCGCTTTTTGCAGGGTGCCTTCCGGCAATTCGCGCTTGCCTTTTCGTGTCGGTGCCGAACGCATTGCCGCGTCGAGCGACGCTCGGTGCCTTGGGCCGTCAGTGCAACATCCCGCCCTTAGTCGCCGAATACGGGCACCGTGCGCTCATCAACCGAGTAAATATCCGCGATGGCTCCGGCGTTCTTGATACCCGTGCCTGTCAACAGAACAACCGTCTCCTCTCGCGCCCGAATCGCCCCAACCTGTGTAAGCCGATCAAATCCTGCAACCGCAGTCGCCGAAGTCAGCTCAGGCAGAAGACCTAATCGCGCAATCCGCCTGAGAGCTTCAACGATTGCTTCTTCTTCCACAGCCACAGTCGTGCCGCCCGTCTCTCTGACAGCGTTGACCACTTGCGCCAGCCGCAGAGGATGGGCGATGGCCGTCCCCTCGGAGACTGTCTTTCGAACCTCGCGCGGAACGGGAGTCGTGACGCCCGCCTGGAAGCTGGCATCGATGGGAGAACAGTTCAATGGCTGGCAAACGAAGAGCTTGGGCATTTTGTGAACCTGACCCGCGCGCATCAGTTCCGAGAACGCCAGATAACAGCCAAGTACATTGCTGCCCGCGCCTGCAGGCATGACGATGTTATCCGGCGCCTGGAAGTTGAGGTCCTCCCAGATCTCGTAGCCGACCGACTTGGTCCCTTCGAGGAAAAATGGCTGCCAATTGTGGCTGGCGTAGAAGATGCTCGCGGACTGCCGGACCGCCTCATCCTCACACGCCTGTCGAGGCCCGTCGACCAGTTGTACCTCCGCCCCGTAGGCTCGCATCTGGGCGATCTTCGCGGGCGACGCGTATGCGGGCGCCAGAATCTTCACGCGCATAGCGCCTGCAGCGCCATAAGCCGCCACCGACGCTCCGCCGTTGCCTGAACTGTCCTCCAGAACGGACGTGATACCTTGTTGCCGTAACATCGAAAGCATCACCGTGGTGCCGCGATCCTTGAAGCTGCTTGTGGGGCTGAACCACTCCAGCTTGAAATGCGGCCGGTAGTCGTCCCATGTCTTCTGGATCAGGGGGGTGCAACCTTCCCCCATGGAGATGGGGGAGACGATCTCGACGGCGAGCGATGCGCGATAGCGCCATTGGGAGCGAGTGTGTCGGTCGATGTCATCTCGCGAAATTCCAGCCAGCGGCGAGATCAAGAGCGGTTTGCGGTTGTCCGAACACCACCGAGGCGTGTCTAAAGGATAGGTCGCGCCGCTGAGCGGCTCAACATAGTGCGATTTCAAGTTTCTGACTCCTGGTTGGCGCATACCGGATCGCTGCAAGAGCAAGACGACGATGGCCATGACGTTGTGGGGTGTTGCGGGAAGGCCATTGGTTGATGAAAAGGCGGCCCTTAGGGAGCCAAACGCCAGGCGCCCTTAGCATCAGGAATTGATCGGTTGAGGCCGCCATCGACTACGTGCGGGGAGGTCGCGCGGCGACGTGCGATGAAGGCGAGGAGCATGCACGGTGCGGGTCATCATCGCGGATCCTCCGGATTCTGGGTTCAGGCCAGGACAGCGATCACCAGGGCCACGCCACGGTGACTCCGAGGCCGAGGTCAGTGGCGCGGCGGTGGATCAATCGAGCGACGGTCAAGTCCTGCAAGGCCAGGCCGGTCATGTCGAAAACGCTGATATCTGTCGGGTCGCGCCGCCATTGGGCATGGCCCGTGAGCAGGTCTCCCATCTCGACGGAAGCCGTCTGCGGTGCCCATTGCAGTTCTCCAAGCTCGCGGGCCTGCTCCAGGTCATCGACGACGATCCGGGCTCGATCCAGGACGCCCACGGGGAGCTCGCGCTTGCCTCGGGTGTCCGCGCCGACGCAGTTCAAATGCGTCCCAGCCTGGAGGGCTGTTTCATCGAAAAGTGGGCCGCTACCGGTCGTCGCGGTGATAATGAGGTCGCTTTGGGCGACCGCCTCATCCGCATTCACGGCGCATCTCAACATGCATTGGTCCGCAAACAAAGATTCGAAGTCTGCCTGCGGTTCCCGATCCAACGAGACGTAATTTACGTGCGTCAGCGAAGGCAGCGTTCTGAGTGCAAACGCGAGTTGAGCCTTGGCCTGGATACCGGTGCCGAAGACCGTGGCCACGGCGCTGTCCTGACGGGCGAGCAAAGAGAGACCAAGGGCGCCGGCCGCAGCAGTACGTGCTGTGGTGATGGCATTGCCGTCGATCACGCACTGGGGCCGGCCGGTGGCCGGATCGAATAGCAGTACCGTGGCCTGATGCGCTTCGCCACCGATCGACCGGTTCGACGGCCAGAAGCCGGCTGCCTTGAACCCCAGCAGGTCCTGGCTACCGACATCGCCGGACTTGATGCCAAAGATACCGCCTGTGTTCAGCTTCTCTCGAACCACCGGAAACACGCGGCCCGCCTGCCGTCCGTGGAGTTCGAAAGCCTCACGCACCGCGGCGATGACATCGTCCGGTACGAGCAGTTGCTCGACGACGTGCTTGTCGACGAGGAGGAGCGTGGCGTCACTTGGCATCGCTGTATACCGTAGCGCGGGACACGCCCAGGTGGGCGGCGATGGTGTCCATCGCGCGACGGACCTCAAGCAGGCCACCCGCTTTGAGTTCCTTCAGCAGCGAGCGACGATCCTCCGGCCTGAGCGAGCGTGGTGTCGATGCCAGGCGTGCGGCGAACTCGTCGATACGGGCGCGAATTTGGTCCGCGTTAGCAGGGTCCAGCGATTCCCTGGCCGGCGTGCTGCCCTCGACCGCCGTGAACCTGCTCAGCGCGTTCTGGAACCCGTGGAACAGGGTGAGGTCGACGTTCATGCACAGCGCGGCGATGTAGTCGCCCTTGGAGTCCTTGATACCGATGGAAGTGCTTTTTACCTGTCGGCCATCCGAGAACTGGTTCGGATAGTTGGCGATGATCTGCTCATAGGCAGGGTCCATGATCCGCGCCAGACCAAGTTCGGTCGCAGGTTGTCCGACCTCGCGACCCGACAGATTATTGTGGATCGCGAGCACCGCATGCTCCGGATCCAGAAGGTCATGCACCACGACCTCGGTGAAGGGGGCGAAGGTTAGGGCCAGCCCTTCGGCGACCTGTTTGATCTGCCCCAGCAGTAGCTGCTGTTCGGGAGTTTTCTTCGGCATGTTGGGTCCAGTCGTTTTCTTTGGCATGCTGGGCAGTTTGGCTATTACTAGAAGATTTGTCAAACCCCTAACAAACCGTCTAGATGAAAAGCCCGAGCCTTGTTTGGCGAGGAGCTTCCAACGCCTGATAAATCGGTGCATGCACGACAACATGCTCATCCACGCTCTAGTGGATTCCTCTGACCTAACACCCCGCCAGAAGGCGTTCTGATCGGGCCCGTCACAGATCTGTGGCACCCCTTTCGGCCCGTGCAGTGCACGGTGCCGTCCGTCACCTTGCCGCGAAGCGCTCGAACACAGGGAACCCCGATGGCGCGCATTCACACTTTTCCGCAATTAACCGAACGCGGCGACGATAGGCGTTTGCGCGTAATGTTGTACCCCATGCTCGTTCGATCGCTCCAACAGGCAACCTTCCGACTCTTGCTAAAGCAACGGCCGGTTCCTGACTCGATCCGACGTTTGAACGTCTGCGCGACCGTGCGAGCAAATGACGCCTCATGGCCACTTGCAGTCTTATGCCTCCCGCACCGATCGTGCCGCCGTCCGTGGCGCGACATGTCCCCGGCTGTGGCTCCGGCACCGGTTACCAACTCCCCGGTGCCGGGTGCGAAACGGGGCGGTACAAGGATTGCCCGGAGTGCCGATCGTCAATCCTCGTTGACTTCGCCGTCTTGGTCGACGGCCGGATCTACTGGATCGGCCGCTGGGTTCTCATCAGCGGGTGCGCCGGCATCCGCCCCCGCACTTTCAGCTACCTGCGCATCAACGGCGTCGCCTGACTCAACTTCCGCCACAGCTGCACCGTCGCTTGACCCGGCTTGCGCAACTTCTGCAACGTCGCCTGACTGAGCTTCCACCAGATCCGCAACGTCGCCCGACTCAGCTACCGCCGCATCTGCGACGTCGCCCGACTCAGCTACCGCCTCATCTGCAACGTCGGCTGACTCAGCTACCGCCTCATCTGCAACGTCGGCTGACTCAGCTACCGCCAGATCCGCAACGTCCCCTGACGCATTGGGCTCCTGGATTGACTCATCGGTCGGCGTCGTAACGATCTCATCCGGCACGCCAGCCGTGCCGTCCACGTTCAGTGTCATCGAAATCCTCATATGGTCGAGTTAATGGTAGAAACCCCCAAAGGATTCCCAATGAAATGCGCGTCGCCTACGGTCGACTTTTTTATCGCAGGCAGCGTGGCCAGCGTGGGAGAGCACATGGTCTCACATCGCTAGCCCGATAATGGATCACAGCATGGACGCATTCGATCTGGATGTGTTCGCAAGCGAACACATCGCGTGACGCGCATAAAAGCCTAAGTGTTCCGCCGAACGGCCTGCTTAATCTTCTGCCTGGAAATGGCGTGCGTCATGCCGGCAATGCGACCTGAAGTTTGGCGCATCGTCGTTGGCTACGCTCCTGCTCGTCTGCCAGCGCCTCGTCGCAGTTGGCCTTTGACGACCAGAGACGCTCGAACGAAGGCCGACTCGCGCACCGCGAATGCAATGCGAATACTCGTTCCCGCCGCTGCCAATCGTCGCTGCGGGCCATCGGCGTCAAGCGGTGCTGCCTCGTCCTTTCCAGGTCGTCAGGAGCAAGGCGGCTGAGCCGAGGAGTCGGCAAGCGCATTTCGACTGCTATCGCCGGAATATTTGCCGCGCGCAGCCGTTTAGTGCGTACGTGCGGTCCCCTCCGTCTCGCGGCCGGGCCGCCGTGACTGCCGGACCGGTCGTGCCGGCAAGAACGGTGTTGCCGCGCACCTTGCCACAACGCCGCCTCTGTATCGCCTGATGCATCACCCGCCGCCGGTGAGGGGCCTTCGCGCGCTCGCCGTGGCGCAAATGCAACTCATCAGGCGGGATCGCTCGCGACAGCCAGCACACCACCCACAGGGCGTTCGCGCGTGCGTGGATGGAGGCTGACGCAGCTTTCGTGGAGAGTCGAGTCATGAAAACTGTCATCACACGCCTGGCTCCGCGTCTTGCGGCGCCTGCCAATCCCGCGCAAGCAACGCAGCCCATGCTCGCGCGAAGTACTGCCCGTTCGGGCCGTCCCGCGCGCAGCGCACGCGGCTACCCGTGGCGTCGTCTGCTGCTCGCGCTGTGCGGCATCGGCGTCGCGCTCGGCGCAGCAAACTTTGCGTACGCCGAAGATTCCGTCCCATTGCTGCCGCCACCCTCGGTCACATCGACCACCGTGCCGGCCAATGGTGACCTCAATCCGTATGGCGTCGCCTTCGTGCCGGCCGGTTTTCCCACCTACGGCACCATCGCGCCGGGCGACCTGCTGGTGTCTAACTTCAACAATGCGCAGAACGTGCAGGGCACCGGCACTACCATCGTCAAGATCGTGCCGGGCGCGAAGCAGGCCACGACGTTCTTCCAGGGCCCCCCCGGGCTTGGCCTCACCATGGCGCTCAATGTGCTGCGCGGCGGCTTCGTGCTGGTCGGTAACACCCCCACTACTGACGGCACGTTCCACACGATAAAACCCGGCTCGCTGATCATCGTGAACCGCAGCGGCAACATGATCGCGCAGTGGACGACCGCCGCGAAGATCGATGGACCATGGGGTATGACGGTGTTCGACCAGGGCGATCGCGCGAAAGTGTTCGTCTCGAACGTGCTGAACGGAACCGTTGTGCGGCTCGACGTCACGGTCGACGACAGCGGCGTGCATCTCGTGAGGGCAATCCAGGTCGCATCTGGCTACCAGTTCCGCGGCGACCCGGCAGCAGTGGAGATCGGGCCTGCCGGGCTCGTGTACGATCCGTTACGCGATGTGCTCTACGTCGCGTCGATCGTCGACAATGCGATCTTCGCCGTGTTCGGCGCGGGCACCTCAGAGCATGACGGCGGCAAGGGCGTGGTGATCTACGCGGACAACAAGCACCTGCATGGAGCGCTCGGTCTTGCGTCAGGACCGAACGGCCATCTCTTCACCTCAAACGGCGACGCGATCAACCCCGATCCGGCACAGCCGAGCGAACTCGTCGAGTTCACGCCGCAAGGGCAATTCGTTGCGCAACTGCCGATTGATCCGGCGCCAGACGGTGCGTTCGGCATCGCGTTTGGTCGGGTGATGAACGAGCACGTGCACTTTGCCGCGGTCGATGACAATACGAACGCAGTCACGGACTGGAAATTGCCGTTTGAGGAACAGTGACGGATCCGGCGGTGCCATCAGACACGGTGCAGCTGTGAACCGACTCGCGCCGCGGCAGGCGCAATACACGCTACGGGGTAAAGGGGTTCATGGTACAAGCATGAAAAGTACGGCCGATCGTTCATGGCCGACTGCCTGAAGCGGTCGGCCGTACCTCCGCCGTTGACCGGTTCCCCGCGAACGGACCACAAGGCGCTGCAGAACGGACACTCAAGTGGTGTAAGCCCAGACACCCACCTCTTCAGCATTCCGCTTGGGCCGTCGGTGCGCCCCGTATCACCTTCGCCTGTCGCCGGAATTTCTCATTCGGGATCTGCCGCCGCCGGTAGTCCGTCAGCTTCTTCCAATCCCGAATTTCTTCTCGAGTTCGAAAGAAAGCAACCGATGCATAGCTCGGTATTACCGTCGGAAGCGCATACCTCGACGCACGGTGATTTGACTGCCATCGCTTGTCTCAGGCGCCGGCACGCGTCGGATTCACTTCTACCGTCACGTGTGACAGCCCCTTAAAGCGTTTGAGCGCCGCGTGATAGAAGCTCGGGCTGCGTTGTATTTCATTGGTGACGACCGATACCACCGCGCTCATGTGCCCGGGGCCGACGCGCCAGACATGTAGGTCAAGCACGGCGTCACCGTTGTCTTCAATGACGTGACGAACGTTTTCGGCCATGCGCTTATCCAGATTCATGTCGAGCAGAATGCCTCCCGTATCGCGCATCAGGCCCCACGACCAGTTCGCAATTACCAGGGCGCCGATTACGCCTGCGAGCGGGTCCATCCAGGCCCAGCCGAACGCACGGGCCAGCAGGATGCCGATGATCGCGAGCACGGAAACTGCCGCGTCTGCGATGACATGAATGTAGGCCGAGCGAATATTGTGATCGCGATTCGCCGCTGCATGCGCTTCGTCGTGACTGTGATCGTGTTCTTCGAACTCGATCGAGCGTTCACCATCGGGCAAGCTGACAATGGCCCTGAATGCATGTGGCTCGGGAATGTCATCTTTCGACTCCAGATAGCTCCCACGGTCTTCAAACGTGAAGGTCTGCCGGGAACCGTCGGGCCGAATCGTCGTAATTGATACCGCGTCGGTGGTCAGCCTCGAAGAAGTCATTTCAGGCGTAATGCGGAAAACGGGCGGCACACCATCTTCGAAGACCGACACGGCGAAAACGCCCGCGTTACCGAAGATGCGATGCGCCTCTTCCTCATGACCGTGTGCGTCTTCATGTCCATGCCCGTGACCGTGGCTGTGCCCATATCCATGATCGTGGCCGTGGTGGTTTCCGCTGAGCAGCCAGACGCTTGCGAGATTCACCAGCAGGCCGAGCACCGCGATGGGAATCGCTTGACCGAAGTGGATGGGCACGGGCGAGAGAAAGCGCGAAATGGCTTCATATCCAATCAGCAGCGCGATCATGGCAAGCACGATAGCGCTGATAAAACCCGCCAGGTCGCCCAGCTTGCCGGTGCCAAATACGAAGCGGCTATCGCTCGCATGTCTGCGCGCGTAGGTGTATGCCAAAGCGGCGATCATCATTGCGCCGGCGTGTGTCGACATGTGCAGGCCATCGGCGACGAGCGCCAGCGAGCCGAACACGCTTCCGCCAACAATTTCAGCCACCATCATCGCACTGCACAGTGCGCTGCTCGTGTGAGTTCAAAGCGAATCCTGTGGTTGGTGCGTTCCACGGTCAATTCGCGGTGCGCTCGGAGCGGCCCGTCAAACGCCTCGAACAGGTTGTTGCCGCAGACGTCTTCAAGGTACGGCGCGACGCGAATGGCTGGCCGCGTCGCCGTCCAGGGCGAATGCGGCGTAAAGGTCCAGCGTCTTTCGCCCTTTTCGATCGCCACGCGCCCTGCTACCGGAAGTCCGTCATCGCCCACGACCATAATCGCGCGCCGCAGCAACGCCCAATCCAGCGACCTGGGAAACACCATCTCCAGAGGTTGATAACTCTGCGCGGCAGGAGGTAGAAGCGTCCAATCCGCGAGCGCGACGAGCTCCCGGACCGCCTGTGCGACAACGAAAGGCTTGTAGAAATTCTGCCGTAGCGGACGACCGGACGAGTCGACCATTGCCGAGCCGATGGCCAATGCGTAGCGTTGCCCCAACCTCAGCGGCGGACCCAGTTCCCGATTGGGACCTACCCAGCGTTTCAGCCTGCCCGGATCCAGCAGAACCGTCAGGCATCGCATGTTCCTGTCCCAAAGCTCCAGCGCAGGCCGATAGAGCACGTCGTGCGCAGGCCGTCCATCGGGGCCGATGAGACGGATCTGCGCCTCGGCACCGCCACGCCGCATCGGGCTGGAAAAGCAAACGTAGAAGCGAAGCAGGTTTTCCGGCAGCACATCGGCGGATGGAAAGACACCCGTCACCGAAGCCGGGTCGACCCCGATCGGATTCGGTAGCGAGAATTCGAGCGTCAGCACGTCCGCATACCCGACCCGGCCGAGCGGCCGCGGATCGAAGCTTGCCCGATAGCGAACGCCCGGTTCGAACGGAAAACGCGGAACGAATCGCACCCCGGCCTCCAGAAGCTGATAGCGGCCGGCCACATCGGGAAGTTCGTCGCCGCCGCGCGTGGCAGCATCGATGACGTTCACACGCAGCACGGATTGCAGCTGGCGGGCCGTTCCCTGGCGTTCGACGAGAAACTCAACGAGATCCGCATCGAGGTTGTACACGCCGACGCAAGCCGCCCCGCTCCGCTGTGTCTCGTGCTCGACCCGCAGTGTTGGCTGAAGTGTCATTGGCATCCTTACCCAGTCTCGTCGCGTGATCTGCCCACCGCTACGCGTGGTCGATCTCGTTGCGATGTTCGCGGTAGTGGAACGGATCGGGACCATTCGGCCAGTTCATTTCCGCCATTCCCAATCTGCGGTCGAAGAAGTACGGAACCATCAGCGTGCCGATGTCCAGCCGCCAGGACGTCTTCGGATGCCGCCAGATCACGACTGCCCATCGTGGATCGAGAATCGCGATATGTTCCGCCCGGATCGGCAGATCGCGCTGCGTACGCCCGAGGCCACCCGGCCCGAAATCGATTGGGCCACCGGTCGGCTCGGGTTTCGCGGTCGTCAACTCCGCAGCCTCGATACGCGACGCGCTGCGTACATCGATGGTGACCAGCAAGTAATCCTTATGGTCTGTCGGATCCGTATAAGTCAGCATATCCAGCGGATTCGACCCATAGCCCAGCTCGCCGATCGTGTCCCCCCGCACATGGGCGCCATCCTTCAACTCTTCCAGTTGGAAGCGAACGAGCGGCGTGCAACCATACACGGCAAACAGGTATGGTTTTCCATCCATCTCCCGGATCAGTTGCCGCACGATCGGGGCGCGCGTTTCGAACTCCCCGTGCGTCGGGTGCCAGATTTCTACGGTGCTCGTCGACAGGCGGGAACTGAACGGGTACGGGATGCGATAGAGCGTCGATGCAAAGCGCTGATTCGAGATCCCTGTGACGAAAACTTCGCCGTTGTAGTACTTGACGTCCGTAATCGCATAGACCTGCTGGGGCTCGAACTCCAGCATCGCCCTCTGGTCCGGCTCGTTTGGAATTGCCATTTTCGAGTGCGAAATACCGTCCAGTTCGAGCAACTCGAGCTTGCCGTGATTGACCTTCACAATCGCAGCCATGGCACCTGGTCCGCTGCCGCGCTCGACCGACATGAAGATCTGTCGCGACGGCTGATGGATCGCCATATCGTTGATGACAATATTTCCGACCGTCGTGCCGAAGAGCGCAGCGAGCTTCTGATCCACGCCCAAAACCAGATCGCGGCCTTCGAAGTTGTGAAAATTTCCCATCTCCACGTCGGCCTGAGAGGTCACGTCCGAATCCTTCAATGCGAACGCATGGACGGCCGCACCCGTGATATCGCCGACGAAGAGGACATTGTCGGGCCCGAACTCGAGGGCTCCCGCAGACCGAAGCGGACCGCCCGGCCGCGGCAAGCCGCCCCTCTCCACGTCGGCCCTGGCCTTTTCGCCCCCGGCCAGCGCCGGGCGGGACAAGGCAAGCATGAGTGCCGAGGTTGAGCCCGCACGCAGAAATTCGCGCCGCGCACGAGCCTCTTCCGCCATACCGGATTCTGTCGTGTGGTCCATTGCGTTCCCTGGTTGTCGTTCGATGCTAGATGGTGGCGAATCCGCCACCGGCCGCCGTCAATCCACCGCTGACCTCAAGTGCATCGATCGCGCCATGCAGTTCCAGCGGATTGACGCCTTCGCCATGCGTGATCAGGCCGCCGGCGATTGCGATCTTGCGCGCCGATCCTCCGGGCTTGATGCTGAGCGCCGTCGCTGCAAGCCGGACAACGACGCCTTTGACCAGTGAGTCGCCCGTACCGCCCCACGTCTCGATGCCCCGGCGGACGGTGATTTCGCCGACAGGCTGGCTGATCTGAATGCCCACTGCGCCATCGGCATGCGTGACGACGCGCTCGAATTGCGCCGACCGCACGGTGCCCGTGTAGACATTGAAGCCGCGCGATCCCTGGCCGAACGTCTCGATCAACGCGTTGACTTCGAGCCGCTCGAGGGAGCCGAAATTGACGAAGCCGATGCCGCTCGGCCCGTGGGACGTGACCTTCCCGTCGACGATCCAGCGATCGACGGTTCCCCAGTTGTCGAGCACCATGTCATTCGAACCGTAGGTCGTCACCGGGCCGTGATTGCGCACACTGGCAACGAATGCGCCCGACACGACGAACACGCCGCCGGTGATGCGATCCGGCGTCCCGGGCGCGATGCCGCCATCGCTGTGGACGGCGCCTGTCTCCAGGCGATTCGCCACGACACGCCCGCCCGTCTCTCCGGCGCCACCAACGAAGATGCCGCTGCCGCGGACCGGCGCACCGGCACGGCCCGCCGAAAGCCCGGTGAGGTCCGCCGTGATGACCACGCCGCGGTCTTCGCTCTGATTCCAGAGCGTGAAAACGCCAGGAACGACTTCGACGCCGTATCCCTTCGGGCGCTCTTCATAGCCACGGGCGTCCGCGGCCCAAATGTCGATATCGTGTGCTTCGACATGGCCGCCAGCCACGCTGTCGCGGGCCAGCAGTTGCACGACGCCCGCAACACTCAAATGGCGCAGCACGAGCCGACCGAATCCGTCGACACGCGTGTCGTTGAAAATGGCGCGCCGATCGGGGTCCGTGGCAACCCGCAAGCCTTCGACCCGATTGTCTGCCGACAGCTGGAGCCCGTCGCTGCCTGGCGCAAAGCGCAGGGCGGCATGTGCGTCGATGCCGGTCAGAGCCAGGCCGGGCCGCAGGCGAAGGGCTGCCACCCCATCGATCTGC
Source organism: Paraburkholderia sp. BR10923 (assembly GCF_040948765.1). Lineage (NCBI taxonomy): Bacteria > Pseudomonadati > Pseudomonadota > Betaproteobacteria > Burkholderiales > Burkholderiaceae > Paraburkholderia > Paraburkholderia sp. BR10923. The sequence goes on from NZ_JBFPKO010000010.1 coordinate 23,479, forward strand.
GCTGAGACGACGATATGCAGAACCTGGTCGTCGTCGACTGCCGTCTGCAATTCGGCGCGCGTGGAGACGGTGCGCGTTTCGGTGTTCATGGTGAGTCGTTCCTCCATGATCTGATGCACGGCGTGCAGGCCGCTTAGACGAGCGACACGGCCTCTTTGGCGCTGACCAGCTTGCCAAGCTTTCCATACTCGTGCAGATCGCCGCCAACCTCGATCCGAATCGACTGGTCGATGCCGCCCACGCGCACGGGAGAAAAACCGCTGACGGTAATGAGTCTTGCCACGACCTCGCCGGCTTGTGCATCGTCCGCTGCATAGAACAGCACGGCACGCTCCGGCGACCGGTTTGCTCCGGCTTCCAGCGATTCGGCGCCCAGCGTGCCGAACGCCTTGACGAGACGCGCCCGATCCGGGAGCAGCCCGGAAATCAACACGCCAGAAGATTGCTCGTCAGGAATGATCTTCCTGTATCCGCCGTTACCGTCCGGGGCGATCGGGTTTGACGGGTCCACGATGATCTTCCCCGCCAGCGCCTCACGATGGGTGACGAGAAATTGCCTGATTGCGTCGAACTGGATCGCCAGCACAATGACGTCCGCCTTGGCAATTGCATCCTTGACCGTCGACGCTTCGGCATGGTTGCCGAGGTCCCGGGCCACCTCCTCGGCCTCATCCGGCGTCCTTGCCGCGACGATGATCGTCTCGCCACCAGTTACCAGATTCTTCGCCAGCCGGGAACCTATGTTTCCAAGGCCGATGATTGCCGTGCTCATGACAGTTGCGCTCCTTTCTGTTTCCCGCCTGCGTAACTGCAACGGTGCATCGCGGCGGATGATGTAATCAGTGACGCTTTGCATTCGTCTTCGCTGTCGAAAGCGTGCACGACGAGGATCGGCCCGAACACTTCCGTCTGTGCGATCGCCGGGGAATGGTCGTTGATCTCCAGAAGTGCCGGACGATAGAAGGCGCCCCGCGCGAGCGGCCCATCGTTGACGACGCCCGCAGGCAGACTAGCGACTTCGCAGAACACCTCGCACATTCGCGTGTTCGTCTGCGCGGTGAAGCCAGGCCGACCTCGCAAATTAATAGCCATATCACACCCCCGTCCGGTTTCCCGTTTCGTTAAGAGCTACTGCTCAAACACTCGTGACACGCAATGTGTTCTGGATGGTAGCCAACCGTTCGGCTGACCGCTAACGGACATCGCGGAAATCGGATTTCCATTTCTGGAAAGCTCACGCGAGAGGCCGCTTTTGTATGCTCGAACGTGTGCCCCTGATGGGGAGGAAGAAGCCCATGCTCGCGCCAACCGAAGTGCTGTCCTCGATACTCGAGAAGCCCTTGGACTTTTCAAGGCAATCCGAACGGCGAGCGAGTCGTGCTGTAGGCGACTGGATCCTTTACGTCGCCACGGGCGGACGGCTGCCTTGCTGCCGCCCGGTTGCGGCGGTAATCTGCATCAGACGATTGAGGCCGCGGATCGCCAGCAAGGTGCGGGGCGGACGGAGCGTAACGGTAATGAAAGATCTGAATACGCTGCTGATTTTTGCGAAGGTTGTCGAGGCGAGCAGTTTCTCGGAGGGCGCGAGGCGGCTGAAGATGCCCATTTCCTCAGTGAGCCGCCGTATTGCCGAACTCGAAAATCAGCTGGGTGTTCGTTTGCTCGATCGATCCACGCATCACCTGAGGCTCACGGACTTCGGCACCGAAGTATTCGAGCTCGCGAGACAGGCCACCGAGGTCAGCGAAGCCGTCGACAATGTCATTTCGAACCGCCTGCCCGAGGTGTCCGGCGCCGTACGGCTCTGTGCGCCGCCAAACCTCTCCGATTCGCTGATCGTACCTGTCGTCGGAGCCTTTCATCAGTCTTACCCGAACGTGGAGGTCAAGGCATTCATTACCGAACGCATCGTCGACCAGATAGCCGAGGACGTCGATATCGCGTTCAAGGTCGGAACCTTCACCGACGCCACGCTCGCAGCGCGCACGCTTCTGACCTACCGGCATCAGCTCGTTGCAAGTCCAAAGTACCTCGCCAGATGGCCGCCTCCGGAATCGCCGCGGGACCTTCCCGCGCACAGGCTTTTCGCGTTCTCTTTCTGGAAGCCGGACTATTGCTGGAGCTTCGTTCATGTCAACGGCCGGGATACCGAAACGGTTTCCTTCCAGCCGGCAATTGCCATGAACGATTACACCGGGCTCATTGTGGCGCTGCTCGAGGGCTGCGGCATTGGGGAACTGCCGCCCATCGTCCAGCCAGACCTCGTCCGGAGCGGGCAGCTCGTCGAGATCTTGCCGGACTGGCATCTGCCGGTGTTCGACCTGACCATCGCCAACCTGCGCGACCGCTATCTGCCCCGGCAGGTCCGCATCTTCAGGGACTTCGCGTCGAAGATGGTGCCTGGGCTCTTTGGCACCTTACCATCCTGAAAAGGCGAAAACAGGCGATACCACCGAACCCCGTTTCAACCATTCGAAGTCCGTCCGTCAGGAGTTCGAATGTTCCGCGCTTTGCTCCGGAAAATCCGGAAACAACACGGGTGCCATTTCAATCGCGAATTCCTTGAAGAGCCTGCACGGTTTCGAAATGTGCCGGTTGCCCAAGTACACGAGAGAGAGGTCGTATGTCGGGAGGCGCCACTGCGGCATCACCTCCACCAGCTTGCCCTCGCGGACAAGATCGGGCCGGACCACAGGGGGCAGTTCACCGATGCCGGCACCCGCCAGCAACATGGAAGCGAGGCCGGCAAAATCGTTCATCGCGAATAACGGCTGGAACGTGAGCGTCTGCTTTTCCCTTCCATTCTCGTGCACGAAGCACCAGCTGCAATCCGCCTTCCAGTGCGAAAACGCAAGGAGGCGATGCTCGAGCAGATCCTGCGGTTTTCGGATCGCCCCGCAGCGCTTAAGGCAGGCGGGCGTTGCCACGATGCGATGCCGATAGGCCAGAAGGCGCCGCGCGACCAGCGACGAATCGCGCAATGCACCAACCCGGAACACAAGGTCGACGCCGTCCGCGATATGTTCGACGTAGCGCTCGGTAACGAGAATCTGAAAACGCACGTTCGGATAGCGCTTCTGGAATTCCAGGACGAGCGGCGTCAGCAAGGTGTCCGAAACGCTCGGCGGCGCCGAAAGGCGCAAGAGCCCTGACACGTCCGAGAGATGGCTGGAAGCGACTCTGTCGATGGCCTCACTCAGCTCGACGCCTCGCACGGCTTGCTCATACACCTCCTTGCCGAGGTCGGTGAGGGTGAGATTGCGCGTGGAGCGCTCCAGGAGCCGAACGCCGAGTGCCTTCTCGAACTCTGCGATGTGCCGGCTGACCGTAGAGACCGGCATGCCAAGCCGGCGTGCCGCCCCGGAAAGGCTGCCCGATTCGACCACCTTTGCGAATATCACCAGCGAGCTGAGGTTCGCCATCACTTTTCCATCATTGGAAAACCATTGTGCGCCAATCGTCAGCGGCGTCGCAAGAACGGGCGCCAACCCCGGAGTACGAGCGCGCACGTGACATGTCATGGCACGCCGACCTTCCCGGAACTGGAAAACGTTTTTCTGCTTTTCCGTCTACCGGAAAATCGCGGCTCGTCTATGGTTTCGAATAGACACTCGCGAGCCGCAAAGGAGGCGTCGATGACGACCATGAAAGCAGCAGTGATCCACGAGCCGGGTGGTCCTGAGGTGCTCAGGCTCGAACAACGTCCCATACCGACGCCGCAGCGCGGCGAGGTGCTGATCCGCGTGAAGGCGTTCGGACTCAACCGGTCCGAAATGTTTACGCGCCAGGGATTTTCCCAGAGCGTGAAGTTTCCGCGTGTGCTGGGAATCGAGGCGGTCGGCATCGTGGAAGACGCACCGGGAATGGAGTTCGCCAAGGGCGACACGGTTGCCACCGCGATGGGAGGCTTGGGGCGTGAGTTCGACGGCAGCTATGCGGAGTACACCTGCGTACCTGCCCGGCAGGTGCAAAAACTGGTCACTGGCTTGGCTTGGGAAACGCTCGGCGCAATGCCGGAAATGCTTCAGACCGCGTGGGGCTCGCTGTTCAAGGCCCTCGCGCTGCAAGAGCGGGACCGGCTGCTGATTCGGGGCGGAACGACATCGGTTGGACTTGCCGCCGCGGCAATCGCCAAAGCGCACGGTGCGTTTGTGATTTCGACGACCCGCAATCCGCAGAAAGGCGACGCGCTGCGTGCGAACGGCGCCGACCGTGTCGTAATAGACTCGGGCGCAATCGCGCAGGAGATCGGCGAAGTGTCGCCCGGCGGCGTGGATAAAGTGCTGGAACTCATCGGAACCACGACGCTGAAGGACTCGTTGCGCTGTGCAAAACAAGGCGGCGTGGTGTGCATGACTGGCATTGTTGGCAACCAGTGGTCGTTCGATACCTTCAGTCCGATGGAAGTGATACCGAGCACGGTGAAACTCACCATTTACGACGGCGGAGTCAATGAATTCATGGCGACGCCGTATGACGAACTACTGGCGCAGGTGAAGGCCGGAACACTTCGCGTCCCTGTTGGGAAGGTTTTTCGGCTCGACGAAATCGTGGAAGCACACCGGTGCATGGAAGAGAACAAGGCTGGAGGGAAGATCGTCGTGCTGCCATGAAAGGCGGCCTCGAGGCGATTGCACCGACCGATGGAAGCCCCCATCTCACGTTTCGCGATGCATACCGACAATAGCTGGCCATAAGGAAACCGCGCCCGCGGTGGCCTTCGAAGCACCTTCACTAATGGCGACGCGGCCGACCTAGCCCAGAGTGCAACGCGCCGCAAAATTCCCTAATTTCCTTTTGCGGTGTGTCGACACGAAACGCCGCTATTTTTTGGGCGGCTAGATGAACGTCAAGCTGGCCGCAACCCGGCTAGCCGGAGTCGTCACGACGACCGCAAAGCGGAATGTCCGAAATGAACCCTGAGAGCCAGCGACGCTGGGGCCGAACTTGCCTTCTGCAGCGGTGCGCTGCCGATTCGATCGTCGCGCTCGGCTAAGGTTCGCCTTCGCGACCTACGCCCTATGCGCGCCAGTGCGCGCGCGAGGCCAGCCGCCCTACGCGATGAAGGGCTCCGCGCGGCCAGAAGCGGCCGGTCGAGGTCGTCGTCCAGTTAGACTGGCCGAGATCTCGTCCGGCCTCGCTCAATGGCCAGTTTCTGGCGAGCAAACTGCAGAGGGCACTGCCTTGACGCGGCCAGGAAGCGTCATTCGCCATGACCGTCACCCGGTCATTTGAGCGGCCAGTTTGCACTGGTTAGCTGACGTACTTGCTGGCGGCAATCGCTGTCTTCGCCGCAGCTTCACTCATAGGGGCCCCGTCGTCGCATGGCTCGCTGTCAGCCCTCATACACCCTGGACAGGCCATCAAGCGACATTCGCCGCTCCCCTTAGACGGACGTTCAGACGTCGGCACCGCATTGCATATGGTCCTTGGCCTTTGGGACACGAATGCCGGTATCGTCCGTGGCCATAGGCTGCCCACAGCATGTATCCCAGGCGACTGCAGTCTCGCGTTGATTTCGTAAAAAGATCCGGAGATGCCGCTACGCGCCAGGCGCCACAAGCGCACAGAATAAAAGCCGAAGAAGGCGCAAAACGCAGAGATATCGGCATACATTTGCAACGTCAGCGGCTATTCTTCAGACGCTGCGACTGACGCGTTTCCGGTCGGCTCTGCTGGTCGCCGGCAGCCATTCCGCGCCCCACGCGGAAGGGGGGTGTATGTCACGTCAAAAACTACCTCGGCCCGCGCGACGCGCACTGCATCGTCGGCAGTCAATCGCACGCGTCTGGCTCGTCATCGGTATTTCAATTACCGGGCTGTCCTTTGCACATGCGACGCTCGCGGCGGGCACCCTTCCACGAGGCGGCGCTTACGTAGCCGGCGCCGGCACGATAGCGAGCCAGGGCAACGGCCTCGTGATCACCCAACCAGGTTCGACGCGCGGCGTGATCGATTGGAACAGCTTTTCGATCGGCAGGAACAACAGCGTGACGTTCGACAACGGCTCGGGCGCGACGCTGAACCGCGTGACGGGCGGTTCGCCGTCCGCCATCTTCGGCAGGCTCAGTGCAACGGGCAGTCTCTATGTGATCAATCCGCAAGGCATCGTCGTGGGAACATCGGGGGTGGTCAGCACGGGTGACCGTTTCGTCGCGTCGACACTTGATGTCGGTAATTGCGCGTTCATGCAGGGCGGTGGTTCCCTCACGCTGTCGGGCAGCGCGAACGCAAGCGTCATCAACCTCGGAAAGATCAGTTCGAGCGGCGGCGATGTGTTCCTGATCGCGCGGGGCGCCGTCATCAACGCCGGCAATATCTCCGCACCCAACGGCACGGCCGAACTGGCTGCAGGCGAACAGGTGCTATTACAGGACGCGGGCAGCAGCAAACAGTTGTTCGTGCAGACGGGCAGTCAGGGCACCGTGATCAACAGAGGGAACATAAACGCCGCGCAGGTCAGCCTGCAGGCAGCAGACGGCAACGTCTACGCGCTCGCGGGCGGCGGCACGCGCATCCGCGCGACGGGCACGGCAGATCGCGACGGCCACGTGTGGCTCGTCGCCGATGGCGGCCGTGTCGAGCAGTACGGTAAGATCGCCGCGAGCAACGCGGATGGCAGCGGCGGAACGGTCGACACGCAAGCGGCACAACTGGCCTTCGGCAAGCATGCAGCCGTTCACGCGGGCCAATGGAACCTGTTGACGCCTACTTTCACGATCGATGACGCCGCCGCGCGCACCTTGCAGCGCAGCCTGAACGCGGGCACGTCGATCGATGTCACGACGACAGGCGCGAACGGCGCAACAGGCGATCTGGGCGTCGCTTCGAGTTTGAGCTGGAGCGGTCCTGCTTCTCTCACGCTCGCCGCGTATCACGACGTGTCGGTGGCGACGGGCACGACCATCGCGAACTCCGGTGCGGGCAACCTGACGTTGCGCGGCGACGCAGCCGGCATCGACAACGGTGGCAGCGCTAACAACAATGGGACGATCGACTGGTCGCGCAGCACGGGCATCGTGAGTGCACTGCATGACATAGCTGGTGGATACTTACCGGGAAACATTCTGTCAAACAGCACATGGTCTGCCGCTCCAGACAGTGGTCTCGTGACGCAAGTTACCGCCTATGCGCTGGTGAATACCGTCTCCGATCTGGGCGCAATTAACCTCAACCCCTCGGGCAACTACGCGCTCGGCAGAGACATCGACGCCACGCCCCCGCCCGGTGAATTCAGTCGGACCGTGGCTTCGTTCTCGGGCCAGTTTGATGGCATGGGACACACGATTTCGAATCTTTGGTTATCTGAATCGCTTTTCGGGGACATCGGGTCTTCGGGCGTCGTTCGGAACCTCAACATTGAGGGCAGTGCCAACTTGCCCGAGTCTGCCGCCTGGGCGGGCTTTCTCGCAGACAGGAACGACGGTACGATCGCATCCGTGCACTCAAGCGGCAGTGTTACTTCAATCGGTCGTATTTCAACTGGGGGACTTGTGGGCTTGAACTTCGACGGCACGATCACGCGTTCGTCAAGCACCGCCGACGTTTCATCTGATTCGTTGACGGGAGGCCTGGTCGGAACCAACAGCTTCGGCGTAATCCGGCAATCGTTCGCATCGGGCGATGTCACCTCGACCCATCTTCAGGGAGCGGGCGGTCTGGTCGGCTACAATTTTGGCGTTATCACAGAGTCTTATGCGACTGGAACAGTTCATGTGCAGCCGCAATGTGACACGGTCAATGCGTGCGGGGGTGGGTTAGTTGGCGGGACTTCAGGCACGATCAGTCAGTCGTTCGCAACCGGCAAGATTGACCAGCCATCCGGACCTGTGGGAGGACCGGGCGGCATCGCTGATTACAACGCAAATTACATCGCGTCTTCCCCGGGGACCATCACAAACGATGTTTACTGGGATACGCAAACGACAGGCGCGCCAGTCGGCGTCCGCGCCACCATCCTAGGCGCGAACCTGGGTAACGCTCAAGGCTTGACTACTATGCAGATGAGCACGCCGTCCAGCTTCGGTCCGACATACAACTTCGGCCCAGGCGGTGTCTGGGCGATGCCCGTTGGAGCGACGCATCCGATATTGCAGTGGCAACTGGCGCAATGAGACCGACTGCTATCCACAACCATCAGCGAGCAGTCATCCTGTTGCATTGTGGCGGTAGTGGGTTAACTAGCAGCCGCGCCACTACTGCCTATCGGATCAGTCAAGGTCGAAGACGAGTTCATAGATAAAGGCGCTGTATGGCCGGTCCACGCCTGATACCTGCCCTTGCATTCGCGACGCCGACTCCTATTCTTCAGACGCAGCGACTCGCGCGTTTCCGGCTGGCTCTGCGGGTCGTCGGCAGCCATTCCGCACGCATGCGGAAAGGGGGCTGTGATGTCACATCCAGGACTACCTCGGCCCGCGCGACGCGCACTGCGTCGACAGCAGTCGCGCGGACACATCTGGCTTGCCGTCGGCATTTCGCTGACGGGGCTGTCCCTGACTGCCGTCGCGTTCGCGGCGGGCAGTCTTCCGCGAGGCGGCCGTTACGTCGCCGGCACGGGCACCATAGCCGGCCAGGGGAACAGTCTCATGATCACGCAACCGGGTTCGACGCGCGGCGTGATTGACTGGAGCAGTTTCTCGATCGGCAGGCACAACCGCGTGACGTTCGACAACGGCACCGGCGCGACCCTGAACCGGGTAACGGGTGGCTCACCCTCTGCCATTCTTGGCATGCTCAGTGCAACGGGCAGCCTGTATCTGATCAATCCGCAGGGCATCGTCGTGGGTCCGTCGGGTGTGATCAGCACCGGTGGCCGCTTCGTCGCGTCCACCCTCGATGTCTGCAACAGTGCATTCATGAGCGGCAGCAGCACACTCACACTCTCAGGCGACTCCGATGCAAGCGTGCTCAACCTTGGCAGGATCAGTTCGAGCGGCGGCGATGTGTTCCTGATTGCGCGAGACGCAGTCATCAATTCCGGCACCGTGGCAGCGCCCAATGGCACGGCGGAACTGGCCGCAGGCGCGCAGGTTCTGTTGCAGGACTCGGCAAGCAGCCGGCAGGTGTTCGTGCAAACGGGCAGTCAGGGCACAGTCGTCAACAAGGGGCGGATAACAGCCGCACAGGTGAGCCTGCAGGCCGCCGACGGCAACGTGTATGCGCTCGCAGGCGGCGGTGCGCGCATCCGCGCAACCGGCACGGCCAACCGCGACGGGCACGCCTGGCTCGTCGCCGACAACGGCAGTGTGGACCAACTCGGCAAGATCGTCGCGAGCAACTCGGACGGCAGCGGCGGGACCGTCGATACACAGGCGGTACAACTGACGTTCGGCAAGCACACGGTGGTCGATGCAGGCCAATGGAATCTCTCGACGCCTGCTTTCACGATCGATGATGTCGCCGCGCATGCGTTGCAACGCAGCCTGAACGCGGGCACCTCGGTGAATGTCGGGACGACAGCTGGTAACGGCGCAACGGGCGACCTCGGCGTCGCTTCGAGCCTGCGCTGGTCTGGTCCAGCCTCGCTCACGCTCGCCGCGTACCACGACCTCTCTGTGACGACGGGTACGACCATCGCGAACGCCGGTGCGGGCAACCTGACGATGCGCGCCGACGCCTCCGGTATCGACAATGGCGGCAGCGTGAACAACGGCGGCACGATCGACTGGTCGAAGAGTACCGGCATCGTCAGCGCGTTCTACGACATGAACGGCACCTACGGCCCCGGCACATTAGTCGGCAATGCATCGTGGACCGCCCCGGCTTACAGCGGCCTGGTCGCGCAGATAACGGGTTACCAACTCGTCAATTCGGTAGCGGACTTTCAGGCCGTCGACAACGACATGACTGGCAACTACGCACTCGGAAGAGATATCGAAGCGAACAACGCTGCGTTCATCACGCTGGGCACTACCCCGTATGCGATTAGCACGTCGTTCACCGGTCAATTCGACGGCATGTGGCATACCGTTTCGAATCTTTCTCCGAGCCTCGACGCCATCTTCGGCGATATCGGCCAAGGCGGTGTCGTGCGCGACCTGAAAGTCGACGGCCACCCGCTCGCCAACGACACAGGGTTCTACTATGGAATCGGCCTTCTCGCGATCAATAACCACGGTACGGTCGTCAATACATTCACCTCTGGCGCGAACAGCTGTGGTTGCTTCGACGCACCGCTGTCAGGGCTCATTGGGGCGAACTACGGGCTGATCGAGCGCTCGGGAAGCAGTGCCACAGTTCGGACAGGCGGCGTAGCGGCCGGACTCGTTAGCACGAACTATGGGTCGATCGACCAGTCGTACGCGACGGGCTCCGTCACCGGCTTTTTGACGCACGGCGGTGGTGCCGGACTGGTCTTCGAGAACCTCGGTAAAGTCACGCAGTCGTTTGCGTCAGGCAGCGTTTCCAGCGGCAACGGGTTGGCGATGGGCGGCATCTGCGCGGGTTGCTCCGGTGGCCTTGGCGCCGACGTTTACTGGAACGTCCAGACCACGGGACAACCGTCGAGCGGCGGCGATCTACCTGCATCCAACGGGCTCACCACGGCCCAGATGAGCAACCCGGCGAGCTTCGTCGGCTGGGACTTCGGGCCGAACGGCGCGTGGGTCATGGCAACTGGCGCCACGCATCCAGTGCTGCGGTGGCAAGTGGAACATTAGCCTGGCGCGATGTTGGTGGAACTGTCCATCACGCAGACGACTCGAGACCGGAGTGGGTCCCGTTTCTGACGCTCGATGCAACACCGCCTTAACGACAGCTTTCAAGGTGCATTGGTCAATGCTGGTCGAGATACAGCTTGGCCAGTCGTACCTCCGGCCGGACCGTGTCCGCGTTTCGCGTGAGCGTGACAAGCTTCGCGTAGTAGAGTTGCGCCTTCTTATCGTGCGCCAGGTCTGCTGCTTTCGCCGCACCATACAGGCCACGCAGGCGGTTCGGGGTTGCTTGCATCGATGCCTCATACTCCTTCAGCGCATCGGCAGGTCGCTTCAGATCGAGCAACATTTCGCCCAGCAACTCCCGCATCGGGTAAAGCCGGTTCTCCATCGCGACCTGCTTTTCGCTGCCGTCTTCCAGATCGGCGGCGGCGTGCATCTGCTTGAGCGCCTGATCGTCCTTGCCCTGAACATGATCCAGCCACGCCGAGGCGGCGAGGATTTGAATCTGGACCTGATCGGCCCAGTATGGCTGCTTGGCCTCTTCGAGCTTGGCGCGCAACTGCATGAGCATGTCGATATTGGTCTGCGCCATGTCCGCCTTGCTGCTGCGAGCGCAGCCTAGTGCACGGGCAAAATACGTGATTGCCTCAGCTTGCGGCCAGCGGCTGCCACGCGGCTCGAGCGTGGCAGCCTCCTGCCAGTCGCCGCGCTCGAGCGCATAGCGCGCCGGGATGGCAGCCAGCGCCGTGTAGACTGCCAGTCGGTCAAATGGAAATTTCGTGGCAGCATTGGCGTCATCGCGCACTTGTTTTGCATGCGCGTCCTGGCCCAGCTGTAGATAGGCGTACTCCATGAAATCCCAGGAATGGGGCGCCCCTGTATGGGTGGCGCCCGGCCAGCTTCTGGCGGCTTCTTCCTGCATCACCTTCAGCGCCGCTTCGTTCGATTTGATGGATGCATCCCACATGCCGAGCATCGAGTAAATATGCGAGGGCATGTGCAGGGCGTGCGGCGCCGCCGGGGCGATCTGCGCGTATTTGTTGGCAAACGGCAGTCCGCGCTTCGCGAGCGGCGGGTAGTCGTAGCTGTGGATCAGGTAGTGCGCGACACCGGGGTGGTCGGGCTGGTCACGGTAGATTTTCTCCAGGATCGTTGCAGCCTCGAGTTGGTTGGCGTACGTCTTGTCGCTGGGGTCCGCGGCCTCGTTGAGCGCAAGCGCATAGAAAATCGCGGCTTCCGTATCGTCGGGATACTTCTGCGTCAGGCGCGCCATCGCATGCTCGTATGCCAACGTGCGCTGGCTTTGTGGGACTTCGTCGTAGTCTTTGTAAAATGCTTCGGCAGCCAGCAGCCAATCGCGCTCCCGTTCGGTCTTCGGATCCAGCGCCAATCCCTTCTCCGCAGCTTCCCATCCGCGCTTGAGTGCCGTCTCGTCAAACGGCGGGACCAGCGGATTAGGACGCTGGGCAATTGCAATGCCCCAGTATGCAATCGCACATTGCGGATCGATCTGGGTCACGGCCTCGAACGCCTTGACTGTCGAAGGGTAAAAGAAGGAATGGAGCATCGCCAATGCCTTCTCAAACTGGCTTTGTGCCGCAAGGCTGCACGAAGTGGGGAACTTCACGGTGCCGAACTTGCCGCCAGTCGGCGGCGCAGCGGGGTGTTCTTCGCGCTGGGCGAGCGCGGGAGCGGATGCGAGGACCGCGAGCAGGCATGCGGTTATTAGCTGCTTGTGATACATGATGACCTCCCCCGCAGGATGAATGGCAAACTTCACGCGAGATCGTCAAAAGCGGTGGTGCCAGGCGGCCCGACGGCGATGCCCATCGCAATGACATTGTCGTGGGCGAGGGCTCCGGGCGCCGTGGACGATTCCGACTGGAGTGAGTGGTGAGCACTTTTTTTCTAGTCAAGGCGTTACGTGCCCACAAGCTCGGAAACCCTGGGCGGCTGCACATTTTCACTAACGGATCCAACGCACAGACCAGTTGCAGCCGCTTAGCCATCAGCCTACCGCGCAGTCGTTCAAAGTTGGATTGGCCGCAAGGCACGGTCCCCGGCATTGGCCGATGAATAGGCTTGCATCGTCACGGATCGAACGGCCGGTTACGGATGAGGAACGGACGCGTCAATGTCACTGGTACGGTTCGGTCGGATGACCCTTGATGGCCGATTGGGTCAGGTCGCCACCGGCCGCTTTGTCGCACCGCAGTTCGCGGGGTCTGGATCTTGTCGACTGACCGTTTTCGGGAAAGTTGTCTGACCGAGAAAGGTCGGGTATTGCCCGGCGGCGCCGGGTGCAAACTGATCCTCCCGTCCTTCGAAAGGAGAATCGTCATGGAAGCCACCATCAACCCCGGCGTCGGCCGTGTACCGTGGAATAAGGACAAGCTGACGGGGCAGAAGCTGCCACTGAAGCTGAGGGAGATTTGGGGAATCCGTATCCGCCTGCAGCTTGCTGGAAGAGCGCGCGAGCTCGCGCTGTTCAACCTCGCGATCACAGCAAGCTGAGAGCGTGCGATCTAACGAAATTGCGAGTGAGGGATATCTGTCTTGGCTCGCGTGTGGCACCAAGGGCGACTGTAATGCAGCAGAAGACCCAGCGGCCGGTCCAGTTTGAAATCACTAAACAGACCCGGGAGAGCGCCGCTGCGTGAATTCGAGAGGCGGGACTGTCGTCGAGCGACTATCTCTTCCCAAGCCGCATTCACGGCTCAGCCCATCTTTCGACGCGCCAGTACGCCCGCCTTGTCCATCGCTGGATAGGGTCGATCGGGCTCGACGACACAGCTTACGGAACGCATTCAATGCGTCGAACGAAAGCGTCCCTGATTTACCAGCGCACAAAGAACCTGCGCGCGATACAGTTGCTGCTCGGTGCCCAAAGCTCGAGAGTACCGTTCGATACCTTGGCATTAAGGTCGACGACGCTCTCGAGATGGCGGAACAGACAAGGTTTGAACGACAGGCGGCCGGACGGCACTCGGGCGCTGTCCGGCCCACGAGCGGTCGGTCGACAACAGGCTCCAGATCGTCGACAATTTCATGCCGTAAATCAACCGGGAAGGAATTGGCGATGACCATTTTTTGGACGCTCAGAAGCATTCCAGAACTCGCGAATTTACCGGCGAGCGATCGACGCAAAAATTGGCGACGGGCCTATCGCTGCACATGGCGCCATTGGCAGACATGGGCCGGCTTGCTCGCATGCATCATATGCACCGGATTGGGTTTGGCACTCGGTGCATTTGCCGCTCAAAAGGTCGTGGGGGGAATGATCGGGGCAGGCGTTGGCGGATTCGTGTTTGGACAAACGACCGTACTTATCGCACGATCTCATTACAAAAGTCTACTTCTGGGACGCGAAGGCTGATTGAGAGCACACGCGAAAGCTCAAAGCACGATATCAGTTAGACGGAATAGATCCCACATTATTGGCTAACGGATGCAAACGAATCTGCCGCCTTTGCCGTTGCAGAAATTCACGCCTTGCCAGTGGAATTGATAAAGCCCAAGCATCACCAGCAGGACGCTCAAGACCAATAGAAGCATAAGTGCCTTGTTCATTCGGTTCTCCAGGAACACGTGCTTGACATCTTAGCGTGAAGTGAATCTGCTTTGGAGAAATGCGAAGATTCCTTCGGGGTCGAACTAGAGCCGACCGCGTGGGGCAGCGGCCGGCCCATTAGCCGCCGGTCGATGTCGTCGTGCAGTTTGGCTGCCGAGGTCTCGTTCGCCCTCGCTCAATGGCCGGTCTCCGGCGAGCAAATTGCGGAGGGCACTGCCTTAACCCGGCAAGGAATCGGAGGGCATCGGCCGTCAGTTTGGTGACAATCGGAACGGGGACGGCCTCCGGTAGACTGCAATTCTTGCGCAACCTCGTCGCGATAGCATGGACTCCCAGCTTTTCATCATTTGCGGACTTACATTCGTACTCGACGTCATCGCGACGCTGGCCTACGCGGTACGGATCGCAGGTGTTCGCACGCGGCGTATCGCCGTGTCGTTCTCTCTGTTCGGGATCATCGCCCTTGTCTCCAGAACGGCGAACTCGTTTCAAGGGCCGTTCATAGCCAAGCGCGTAGAGCTTGATATCGCTCAGCATCTGGAGGGTGGGCTGCTCAGTGATTTTCGGCTCTTTCTGGTTACAGCCACTGCGGCAAGTATAGTCGGCGCGTTGCTGATCCCAACGTTCCAGCGCTATTTCAGTCGCGCAGTCGAGCACTTCCAAGCCAATCGTTCATTGCCGCGCCTTTTGCTCCACATTTTCAGTCGCGGCGGCATCAACTATATGCGTGACGGTGCACGCATCCCGTCACGCCAAAACATCTCTCAACTGACGAGCGGTGCGGGTGTCTCTGGAAGGGTGATAGCTCTCAACGTCTTCGCGATGGCCATCTGGACGGTCGGCGTTTTCGCGTCACTCTACGCGGGATACCTGAAACCAGATTTGCGCGTGACGTGCGCCAATCTGTCGTCGGTCATTAATGGATTTGCGACTGTGGTTCTGGCGGTGGCAATCGACCCGCAGGTTTCTGTCATGACGAACGACGTGATAGAAGGCCGGATCTCCGAGCATTCGCATTTGCGAATGTCCTCGTTGCCCCATACCCGTTGTGAACGTCAGTGAAGCGACGCCGACCAGTTATATTGGCCGAATTCTGTGCGTAGCTCGTCCGACACATTGTGGAGTAATGCGACCAGCCCCACGGCAGGCACGAGGGGAAGCGTTGGACAACGCCTACCCGCATGCCACCTGTTTCTCGCAACCAGGCGAGGACCACCGCGCCTGTCGCCGACACCGAACACACGGGTCGGGTGGTGTACTGCAGAGATGCACCATGCACTGTAGCGGAACTGAAAGAACCATCGCGTAGGATCGCTAGCCCATGCGCTTGATAGCGTGGCTGCGTTTAACAATCCCTGGAGGTATCCGTGGAAACTTACGTACTTTTCGGCGGCGTTATAGCAATCGGCACAGCCATTGCGATCTGGGGAATCTGGAATCTCAGGTGACGCGTACCCTTCAGGTTATCCCAGATCCCTGAGGCATGCAGAAACACCCAGGAATTGGGTGAACAATCAGGTTGTTCGTTGTTTGACAGATTAGTCGACCAGACTCCTTTGTCGGGCACCGATCCCTGTTTCCGGCGTGTGCTTGCCGGCCTACTCTTCCCGAAGGAGATAGGCCATTTTTTCTGCCACGCGACTTCGAGCGGCGTGCCGCTGAGGTTTCTGCTGGAATGGACATTTTGTTTCCTCCCCTCGTGACGGGTTGTCGAAACGAAAATGCTTGGCTCCGGAAGGCGAGAGGCCGTCAGTGGTGGAACGACCGCCCCTCGCGTTTGGCGGAACACAGCGAGGCGCTCAGGAGAAAAGCGATTTCAGACGGTGCCAGAAGGTGGCGAACCGATGCGATTCATGGGGTCCCAGCGACAGCATCGCGTCGTAGTGAAGGCGCGCTTCATCGACGTGTGGCAGGTTCGACAGGAGGAGGCCGAAGTTCATGATCTTGCTCCGTGCGTCTGGCTCGACGCGTGATTGTGGAAAGCCAGCAGACACGGGCACGGGACGACGCGTCAAATAGACCCGGTCGTGGCCTACCTGCTTTCCTCGGTTAATGATCGAGGTGAATGCCATAAGGGATCACTGTCACTGTCCAGCATTTCGACTCCGTTCTGCTTCAAGTTCGCATGTAGCGATTGCTGCACGCGTGTTTCACTGCGCGCCGGTTTCCGAATGGATTGACCGGACGCGAACGAGCGCGCTGCGAGTTCAGTCTGGCGGCGCGATGCCATGCGATGCGCCCGAAGGCGGCTCCGCATATTGTTAATCAACAGGGTGCACGGGAATATGGCTACGACGCGCACCGTCTGCCTGCTGGCAGGACGGCGGCTGGGAAAGGCGGGCGCGAACGTCTTGCCGGTCAGGCAGCGAACTGGTTCGAAGGTCGACTACTGCAAGAGTCCAAGGCACGGCCCCCCTTTGTGAAGACTCTTAAGTTTAGGAGACGAACAAAGGACAGGTCCATGTAAATTCGTAAGCGTAACCGTATATTTTGCGTAAACGACGGTCGTTGTCAGGCGCTCTGTTTATGGATCTTTCGATGACCGATTGGGCATCGCGGCGCCGGTTCAAGCTGGATTTGCAAAGAGTCCATCAAATGTTTCAAGCAGCGTTTTCCCTTGCTCGGTCAGCACGGGCAGACCTCCATTCTCTCCATCCCACTCAAGGTCGATCAGCCGTTGTTCGAGCAGCGTTTTGAACTCGCATCTCTCCCTGTCGATCTGTGCCGGCGCGTTTCGTACCAGCACCAGCGTTGCATATTCGTGCGGACTTAGCATGTGTTCCCCTTCATTGAATCGGGCTGGCGAAGCAATCATCTTGAGCGGGTGACGTCTCGGCAATCTCTCCGGATTCGATGCTCATTCCGGCACGGGTTCGGCGTCCCTTGCCGACCAGCTGATACTGGACACGCCCTTCTCCATGCTGATTCGACTCGCCATCAGTTCCAGCTTCGACTGGTACTTCGGATGCACGCGTATGGTCGCCGTGACCGCGACACGCGACCCGTCACCGTCGACGTCCTGGCTAACGAGGCTCTGGAACGACAACGGCTGTGAGTGCATCGAATTCGAGAGCACCGTGCGGATATGAATTTCGTCCTGTTCCCGGCACACGACGCTCAGAACGTATTCGCGGACAAGGTCGGCAGCCGACACCGGTGCAGCGTTGATGGCGTGGCTGACCTCGCGCAGCAAGGTGTTGGTCAACAGCACGAGCGCTGTCCCCGCAATGGCCGGACCGAAGTGTCCAGTGCCGCAGAGCACACCTACGGCGGCCGCGCACCACAGGGTCGCCGCAGTATTGATGCCCTGGATTTCACCCTTGTCGCGCATGATGACACCGCCGCCGAGAAACCCGACACCGGACACGACATAAGCGGCAATCCGCGTTACACCGGATTCACCGTTTCCGGTCAGCATCCCCAGCGTAACGAAGAGACACGCGCCACACGTCACCAGCGTGACGGTCCGCAGTCCCGCCGTGCGCTGGCGTATTTGCCGCTCCAGACCGATGGCTACGCCACATCCAAAGGCGGCAAGCAGGCGCCAGATGAATTCAGCAGTCATCTCGTGGACTCCTGATGCAGTAGCACGGAGCGTTTTCG
This sequence comes from Paraburkholderia sp. BR10923, assembly GCF_040948765.1. Classification (NCBI taxonomy): domain Bacteria; kingdom Pseudomonadati; phylum Pseudomonadota; class Betaproteobacteria; order Burkholderiales; family Burkholderiaceae; genus Paraburkholderia; species Paraburkholderia sp. BR10923. The sequence continues at coordinate 41,311 of NZ_JBFPKO010000010.1, forward strand.
CGGCGCCTGGCGGTACAGGTCAGCGCTGAAGCGCCAACGGCCCATACGTGACCGTAGCTGAACCGTCCTTCCGTGACGGGACCGGCGTCAAAGCGCCTCCGCCGCAAAACCGGACCAGTCCCGGCAGCGATACGCCCCCCATCCGACTCTTTGACATTAACGCCCGGACGAGGGCCGGCACCCGCCTCACCCGCCTGAGCGGCCTGTCACGCCATGCAGGGCCCGCTGTTTACGAGCTGCATGCGCTTTCGCAAAAATCGCCCACCGTGCGTTTGTACGAAGGGGCAGACGTGCGTCTGCCCCTTTCAGCTTTAGTGAATGGCCATCTGCACGACCTTCACGATGACGAGACCCACCGCGACGACGAGATAGGTGCGAAGCACGCCCATCCAAACACGTGCCGACAGCGTCAGGTGCTGCGGCGCCGGCAGGTCTTCGAGCGGCGGCATGCGCCACGTGTTGCGTAACGCCTTCTGAGCCGGCTTGTTGATTGCCGGCGCGTCGTCGGCGGCAGCTGTGCTACGGGCCTTCCGCGAGAGTTCCACCGCGGCATAAACGGCAGTGGCAAGCCCGCATCCGCCCGCGAGAATCTTGACGATAGCCGCACCGCTGATGTCCGGATACACGGTGGCGGCCGTCAGGATGATCGACAGGACGACGAGCACGGCGATGACGGCGCCCGTGAACACGTTCAACTTCTTCGAGTTCACCCACGGGCCGAGCACCGCCTTGTCATTGCACAACAGCAGCAGGAACACGGTTGCGCTCGGCAGCAGTACGCCCGCGAGCGTCTGCACAGCTTCAGTCAACAGGCCAAGCGGGCTGCCCGGCATCAGCACGAGGGCGGCAGCGAGCGCAATGATGCCGAAGTAGACGAGATAGAAGCCCTTCGCGTCGAGCACGCTACGATGCAGTGAGTGTTTGACCTTGAACACATCGCCGATCGCGTAGGCGGTCGAGAGCGAAACAGCGGCAGCGCCGATGATCGACGCGTCGAGGAGCGCGACGGCGAAAATCGTCGCCGACGTCTGGCCCACGTACTTGTGGAGACCCGCAATCACGCCACCCGCATCAGTGAAGTTGCCGAACTCGGGCCGGCCTTCAAAGAGCGCAGCCGTGAAGGCCATCATTGCCACGGCGCCGATGATCACGAACGCGATGCCGATCCAGAGGTCGGCCTTTTCGTATTTCATGAAGCGCGGCGTGATCCGCTTGTCGATCACATAGCTCTGCTGGAAGAACAGCTGCCACGGTGCGACGGTCGTGCCGACGATGCCGATGACGAGCAGCATCACATCGGAGAGCTTCGAATTCTTCGGCCAGGTCGGCACGAGGAAGTCGCGCGCGATGACGCCGACAGGCGGGTGTATCGAGACGAGCACCGGGATCAGCAGGAGGCTCAACAGGCACAAGACGATCGCGAAGCGTTCGAAGCGCCGGAAATCGCCGGTACTGACCGCGGCCATCGTCAGGACCGCGGCGATGCAAACGCCCAGAACCTTCGACACACCGAGAAAGTCGAGTGCGAACGTAATGCCGATGAACTCGGTGACGATCGTCAGTGCGTTGAGCAGGAAGAGGTCGATGACGCTGAAGGCACCCCAGAACTTGCCGAAGCGTTCGAAGATGAGGCGGGCGTGACCGACGCCGGTCACGGCACCGAGGCGCAGCACCATTTCCTGGTTGACGTAGAGAACCGGGATCAGGAGAGCGAGCGTCCAGAGCAGCGACGTGCCGTAGTTCTGCCCCGCCTGCGTATAGGTGCCGAATGCGCCCGCATCGTTATCGCCGACCATGACGATGAGACCGGGGCCGAGGATGGCAAGCAGCGTGCGCAGGCGCGCCATCCAGTTGCTGCGCGGGGCCGTGTCGTGGTGGGCGATCGTGCCGAAGGCGCCTTTGATATCGCCGACATGAGCGTCGTCGAGCACAGCGGCGCGGCGCTGCGCGATGTTTGCTGGTGTGGTGGACATTTGGACTTATTCCTTATCGGTGACGCTTGAAATCGGCGCTGAAAAACGTGGCGCCGCCATGCCACATGCCGGAGTTCGAGCCGGTGTGCGTACGACGGGCAGGCAGGCGGCCACGCGAGGCAACGTTAGTGAGCGAGTTTCCTGAGCGCCGCCCGGATGGCGGTGATCATGCGGGCCGTTGCATGCGAACGGGCGTCGAGCGCCAGCATGCCGTTGTAGTGCGAGCGGGCCTCTTCGACGTGCGGGAGCTGCGAAACGAGGAGAGCGAAGTGCATGGTGATTCCTCCAATAGCTTGAAACGTGGCGCCTTCGACCAGGCCGGCCTTCGTTTCAGTTCACGCAGACCGAGGTGCTCGGGTGTGCGGGAGGAACGTATGCGGCGAGGATGTCAGGCGGAGCGAGCAGCGTTCTGCGGGAACGCATGGTGAGTCGTACAGGAACAAGGCTCAGGGTCGGGCATCGTGAACTCCTCTGTCGTTTGTATCCGGTTCGCGTTGAACGGACGTGGGTAACCGCACGCAGGCTCCGCGCGACATTGGGTGCGCGAAAACGGCGTGAACAAGCGGCGCCGCGAGCCAAAGGCTCGACGCGCCGGGTCGCAGGGACGAATGTGCGTTACAACGCACGCGTCAAGCGACGGCGGCCAATCGAAGAGATGCGCGGGGAGAAACTGCGAAAGCTACTGCGGCGCGCACCGTCTGCCTGCTGGCAAGACGGCGGCTAAGAAAGAATCCAGGCGGGCGTCGTGCCGGTCAGGCAGAAAAACTGTTCGAAGGTCGACTACTGCAACTGTCCAAGGCATATGCCCCTTTCGTGGAAACACGCGAATTCTAGTGATGTCGCGCGAGCCGAGTCAACGACTATTTCGAAGATTTTTCTTTCGATTCCGTTACCTGGCGTGGATGCAAATCATTTTTGCTCACATCTTCGTAGTGCATCATCGCAGCGGTGAGTGCTGCGCCTGCGGCCTTGCATACGAACACCGCCGGCAACGCCCGTGCATTGAGCTTGACTACCCCCCTGGACGCGGCATGGCAATGTGATTGAGGTCGCTTATGCGGGCCACTCAGCACTGCATAGCAATTTCTGCTTGCGCGCTCGCGAATGGCGCGCATAGAATTCGCCCTGTCTTGAAACAGGAGAGTCCTTCGTGGACGCAAGCCCTAACAGTCGATCTTGTACGCCGGCCTGTGCCGGCACCCAGCTTGCAATCGCGCGTTAGCGACGCCGGACCATACTCCCCGCCGCTGGCCCCGATTGTCGGGTCAGCGCGCTTCTTCAGGACCGCCATTGCGGTCTGCCTGTAGCTCGCTCCCTTTTCTGCATAACAACGCCCACGGCGCTTAACTTCGCTGACGGTGCGTCACTTATCGAACGTTGCGTGGCCTGGCCGGGCTCGACGGGAGTTGAATCATGTATATCGAACGCTTTCTGCGGGTCTCACGCGCTTTTTTGCGTGCGTCACCGGCCGCCGCTGCGCACCGGGAATTTGGCGGGCATAGCCAGCTCTGGCGGCACACCATCGCCCGCGCAGGCGAGGCAGTGCAACGCGACGCCTCAGTCGCGGCCCTCTGGACGACGTCAGGACGCAACGTCCGCGGTACATCATGGCCGGCCTGAGCTGTCGCTCGTCGCGAAGGCGACTGGACAGGACTGTGGCCCAACTACGGGTGGACGCCGGGTATCTCCCTGCTTCGGTGTCGCTCGCTCATCAGTTCGTTTCCCAGAAGAAAGCAAAATGATCTCCTTTGGCACGTTCTTACAAAACGACAACGGCATCGACACGCGGTGCCTCCTCGCTCCGTCTTCGCGCCTCAAGCCAGCCTGCGTTGCGGCAACGCTGTTAGTCGCACTGGCTGCCGGCACGATTGCTCCGGCTTACGCGCAGTCGGAAGCTGTCGCCCCGACAGCGTCTGACCACGACTCAACTGCAGCCCCGAACACCGACGCAAACAGCACGCCGGCCGACTCCGCCGCCGCGCCGACCGGCTTCTGGGAGCGCTCGAACCTGCTAGGCGACATGGGCGGACTGCGCACGCTGTTGGGCGACCACGGTGTCACGTTCAGCGCGCAGGAAACAAGCGAGCTCTACGGAAATTTCTCCGGCGGTCTTTCCAGGGGCGCTTCATACAACGGTGTCACACAATTCGGCCTCAACGTTGATACCGACAAGGCGTTCGGGCTGAAGGGCGGCACATTCTTCGTCGATGCCTTGCAGATTCATGGACACGGCATCACGGCTGCACGCCTGAATTCGCTGCAAGCGGTGAGCGGTGTCGAGGCCGAAGCGACGACGCGTTTGTGGGAGCTCTGGTACCAGCAGGCGTTCGGCGACAGGTTCGACGTAAGGATCGGCCAGCAGAGCCTTGATCAGGAATTCATCATCAGCCAGTACGGCAGCACATTTGCGAACGCGACATTCGGCTGGCCCGTGCTGGCCGCCACCGCCTTGCCTGCGGGCGGTCCCGCCTATCCGCTATCGTCGCTTGGAGTACGCCTGCGGTTCAAACCGAGTGATTCGATGACGATTCTGGGTGGCGTCTTCGATGGCAACCCTGCGCCGGGCAACGGCGACCCGCAGCAGCTCAACCCCAACGGTACCCAGTTCAACCTGCACAACGGCGCAATGCTGATCGGCGAAGTCCAGTACACGATCAATCAATCGCCGCCGAGCGGGTCCGGTGCGACAGTGCCGAGCGGGTTACCTGGCACTTACAAGCTGGGCTTCTGGTACAACAACAATCACTTCGCGGATCAACACCTCGACACAAACGGCATTTCACTCGCGAGCCCCGCGTCGAACGGCGTGCCGGCCACGCATCGCGGCAACTTTAGCATCTACGCCGTCGCAGACCAGATGGTGTGGCGCCCAAGTGCCGACAGCCCGCAATCGGTCGGCGTGTTCACGCGTGTGATGGGCGCGCCGGGCGACCGTAACCTGCTCGACTTCAATGTCAACGCAGGAATCGTGCTGAAAGCTCCGTTCAAGGGCCGGGACAACGACTCGGTCGGGCTTGCGCTCAGCTACGCGAACGTCAGCTCGAGTGCGAGCGCGCTCGATCGTGATATCGCAGCCTTCCAGACGCCGGGCTACCCCGTGCGCTCGGCGGAAACGGTGATCGAGGCGACGTACCAGTACCAGGTTGCACCGTGGTGGCTACTGCAGGGTGAATTCCAGTACATCGTCCATCCGGGCGGCGGCATCCCTGATCCGAACAACAATGGTGCACGCATCGGCAATGAGGCCGTGGCCGGACTGCGGACGGTCGTGACGTTCTGATCGTTTGGGATTTTGAAGCAACAGGGGCCGCCAGCGATGCAGCGGGCTCCTGATATGTGGTCTCTCGTACGAGGCCTCCCTGCGGACACGGCTGCGCCATTGGCGGAAGAAGACTGTCAGAGTCAAACCCGCTCGGACGTATCGGACGGGCTCGGCGGCATGTTCTGCGGCCGGAGGAATACCACAGCCGATCAGCGAGCCGGCGAGCAGCCCCGTGAGCACGCCCTCGTTCGGCGTCGCTCATCCCCTCTCGCTTCAGTCGAACCGCAGCATGCCGGGTTTTCCCTTGCAGAAGGACCACATGGCAACGTCACGAAAGTGACACTTCTCCGTTGCCCCCTAGTCGGTTTACGGTTCATTGGAGCGTTCCATGAAATCAAGCGAGTTTTTCGAAGATTCTGAGGATACCCAATACACCCTCTCTGAAAGAGCAGCCGCCGCGTCGCGAAGCACATGGGTCAGTGTCGGAGTAAACCTGATGCTCACCGTCACACAGGTTGCCGCCGGCGTCCTTTCGCATTCTCAGGGTCTGATTGCGGATGGCGTTCATTCGCTTTCCGACCTTCCATCACAGCAAGATGGGCGCGGACAAGGAGCACCCGTATGGTCACCAGCGGTCCAAGACTGCCGCGTCCCTGGCGGTGGGTGTTCTGCTTGCTGCTGTCGGCGTTGGCATGATCTGGTCGGCTTTTCGGAAACGACATGATCCTGGTCGACGCACATATCGAGGTCGATGCCTCGATTTCAGTGGTAGCTGGGCATGACATCGCCGTCGACGCCCGTGCGCGCGTCCTGGATAGACACCGGGTGCTCAATGTCATGACCCATGTCGATCCACGCCGGTACTCGATCCAGAGCGAGCCAGCCGCGGAAGATCCCCTTTGATCAATCGCGTGCCCGCTCTATCCGTGGGCCGTAACAACGCCTCGCGTATTTCGCGCCATGTTCACTTCACGCAAAACCTCATAGATTGATCTGACCGCCCGCCAACGAGCAACTTGCACAGGAAGACGTGCAGTTAGCGTTGGCAAAGTTTCATGCAGAACTGAGTCTGCTCAGGGTCGATCACGGAAATTCAGAACCGACTCAGCAGCGCTGGTTCGCTGCTTCGTCTCGAACTACTGGGTTCGGCCGGCAACGGTCGGCGGTTCTTTGTGCTCGGACGACCGCTCGCATCGCAGCGTCGGTTCTGAATGCCACTGACGCGTACTTTGCACCAGCGAGATTGCACGCAGCCTGTTCCTCGGGGCCGCCTTATTGTTGGGATCGATCCTCCGGGTTTTCGAGGTTGAGGCAGCACGACTTGAAAAGCCGACCGCCAGCATCTAACGTTCTTCGCAGGCTCCCGAGGAGACGGCCATGGCAAGAATCGAAGCAAAGCTGGCGGAGATGGGACTGACGTTGCCGCAGACGCTAAAGATGCCTGCAAACGTAAATATGTCATTGCCATTTGCATGGGTGCGCGTGAGCGGCACACGGGCGTTTGTCTCAGGACACGTGCCGCTCAGCCTCGATGGGACGCTTGCGCAACCGGTCGGTAAGGTCGGCGCCGAAGTTTCTTCAGACGAAGGCTACGCAGCAGCACGCCTTGTGGCGCTTGCCCAGTTGGCGAGTCTTCAGAAGGCGCTCGGAGATCTGGATCGCATTACGGCCTGGGTACGCGTATTCGCAATGATCAACGCAGCGCCCGGTTTCGACCAGATGCCACGGATTGCAAATGGCTTCTCGGATTTGATCCTTGAACTGTTCGGGCCGGACATAGGTATGCATGCACGTTCAGCCGTCGGCGTCGCGCTCCCTCTGAACGTGCCCGTCGAATGCGAAGCGGAAGTTGAGATTGACGGACTGCGCCTGTAATCGAGGATTGCCGCCGAGAGCCGGTCTCATACGCGCGTATAGGAACCATCGTCTCGGGTCGATCCAAGAACCGACGGTCAGGGACAGCATCTGGGTGACTCAGAAAGGTCGGTTTGGCGCATTCGCCGACCGCCGGTGGCGGCCTGGTGCCAGCGTACTGTTTGCGACGCAAGCATGTCAGACGAGCGCTTGTCTCTGTTGAAGGCCATCGTGTCGAGCAGGCGAAGCGTCCTACTCATGGAAGAAGACGGCCGCAAGCACACTGTCGCAGCCGTTTTATTCACCGCTTCCTGCTGTTGCCGGTTAGTTCTCGAACTGTCGAATCGTCGCGTTATACGCACGCGCTGCCATCTCGTCCAACGGCAGTTTGCGCTCGACTTCGGACAGAATTTCGACGCCCCATGGACCATCGAAGCCCGTTGCCTGAACGGCCTTGATGAATCCCTTCACGTCAAGCACGCCTTCACCCGGCAGGCGGCGCTTGTGGATGGTGTCCATCCACAGCGGCTCGATTGCATAGTGGTCGGCGTCGTCGAGTTCAATCCCCTTGATGAATTCCGGCTTGATCGTGGCGATCTCCTTGAAGTCGACGTTGCCACGGCTCAGATGCCAGATATCGAGCAACAACCCCGCGTTCGCCTTGTTCGCCCCCTCGACGATGGCCTTACCCGTTTCAATCGTGCGTACGTTGCTGAACGGCATGATTTCCAGCATGACTTGCGTGCCGCGCTTCTCCGCATCTTCGGCCAGCTTGCCAAACTCATCGACCATGAGCGGGACATTTGCAGTCTCCTCGCCGATGCCGGGGCCGACCTTCACAATGCGGGCGCGAAGTTCTTCCGCAGCCTTGAGATAGTAGTAACGCATGCTGTCGGACGTGCGGCGTCGCTCACCGGTTTGATACCAGTCGACGAGAAACTCGAACTCAATGTGCTTGATGTCGTTGGCTTCAAGAATTCGGCGCATTTCCGGAAAGCCAATCTTGTCAGCAGTCGCGTAGATATCGGAGTGAATCAGACCGATGCCATCCCAACCTGCCTTGGCGGCGGCTTCAACGCGGTCTTTAAAGCTGAACGGACTGATTTCGGTCGGGCCGAATGGAAAGACATCACCGGACAGCGTGAAGTAGGCGGCAACAAGCTCGACTTTGGACCTGGACATTTGAACCCTCATGAAGGACGCTGCGACGAACCCAACGCGGGAGTCGCCTAGAGACGATGTCCATCACTATCACGTAGAAGCTGCGGGAGATAAACAGACCAGAAATCGTCTTTCCGTAGAGCGAAAGTTGACAATCCGCTCACGCGTGCTAACCCAGCTCGCTGGCTCGATTGTTCGGGCTTGGCGCCCCTATCGCTTGGGGAGCGCGATGATTCTTCCGGTGGGAGGAAATAACTTTTCGTTCTGTTGCATTTTTCTTTCCAATGCGAACCCTTACTGTGCACTCCACCACAACACGGAAACCCGCTCGGCGATTCGACCGGGCCTTCAGGAGACACAGCATGAACTTGCGCAAATCCGTTATCTCTTGTCTCGCTCTTGGGACTATCGCGGCCGCTCTCAGTACAGGCGCCAATGCGGCGAATCAGCCGCACGTCGCTTTGCTCATGCCGACCCAGAGCGTTGAATACTGGGCGCTCTACGTCAAGGGCTTTGAAAAGGAGGCTCAGGCACAAGGATTCAGGCTCGATGTGAAGGTAACCAACTACGACCCGAACGAGCAGGCGACCCAGGTTGAGCAGACACTCGCTCAGAAGCCTGATGTCATCGTCCTCGTGCCCGTGGATTCGAGCGCGATGGTCCCGTCCATTCGCAAGATTGACCAGGCGAAAATCCCGCTCGTCATTTCCAACTCAATGCCCGACCAAAAGTATTCGCGCTACTGGAAAGTCTTCACCGGGCCCAATGACATCAGTAACGGTCAGGTCGCCGCGAAAGCGATGATTCAGGGATTCAAGGACAAGGGTTACGGGGACAAAGGGAAGGTCATCGTCATCAACGGCCAGATGGGTACGCCTCCTCAGATACAACGGTACCAAGGCTTCGTCGATGAGTTGAAGAAGGATGCTCCGGGTATCGAGGTGGTGGGCGCACAGCCAGCGGACTGGGATGCAGTGAAAGCGGAGGCAGCAGCATCTGCTCTTTTAACTCAGTTCAAGGATGTGAAAGGGGTCTACACGGAGAACGACTCGCAACTTCGTGGAGTGGTGACGGCCGCACAGAGACTTGGACTGGACCCTTCGAAGCTCGTGATTGTGGGGCACGGATGTGACTCTGGGGGGGTCGAGGCTATCTCGGCAGGCAAGGCATACGCAACAGTCGAGCAATCCCCCTTCGACGATGGCGCTTACGCGGCGAGGGCCGCGCAGGAACTCGCATCGGGCAAAACGCCGAAGGCAGTGCAGTATCTGCCAAACCCCGCGGCCACCAAGGCGAGCCTCAACGTCTGTTATTCCCAAAAGAAGTGATTTGCGCCGGCGGCTTTAGCCGCCGAGTCGTGAGTCGGACAAAACTGCGACCCTGCGGGGGTCGCTTTAGCTTTGAACTGGAGACAACAATGAGACGCGAGATTGGTGTAGCCGTGATTGGAACTGGCTTTATGGGCAAAGCGCACGCACTTGCGTACCGAGCGGTGCCGAATGCTTTCCCGAACTCGTTGAAACCGCGACTGGTTGCGGTGGCCGATGTCAGCGAGGCAGGTGCGCGGCAAGCCGCGGAGCAATATGGCTTCGAGCGCGCAACGTGCGACTGGAAGACGTTGCTCGACGACTCGAGCGTGCAGGTGGTCTCAATCACAACGCCCTGCAGCTTGCATCGGGAAATGGCGCTTGCCGCGATTGCCGCCGGAAAGCATGTTCATTGTGAAAAGCCGATTGCGCCATCTGCCGCTGAGGCTCACGAGATGATGACAGCGGCCGAGGCTGCGAACGTCGTGACTCAAGTCGGCTACAACTACATCAAGAACCCAATCCTCAAGCTAGCGCGAGAAATGATTGCGTCCGGAGAACTGGGCGAAATCACGAGCTTCCGGGGCGTGCACGCAGAAGACTACATGGCGGACCCGGACATTCCCTACAGTTGGAGAGTAGACCCTCGGAACGGTGCCGGCGCTCTGGCTGAAATCGGCAACCATATCGTCGGTATGGCCCGCTTCCTTCTGGGCCCTATTGCCAAGGTGAACGCCCAACTCGAGACCGTGAATAAGACTCGCCCCGTCGCACCGGGGTCGGTCGAGGGTCGGGAGGTCAAGGTCGACGACATCGCGCGCTTGATTGTGAAGTTCGAGCGCGGGTGCTCGGGGTCAATCGAGGCTAACTGGGCCGCGACCGGGCGCAAGATGCAGCTTGAGTTCGAGGTGTACGGAACCAAGGGCGCGCTGTTGTTTAGCCAGGAGCGCTTCAACGAGCTGCAATACTTCAAGGCTGGCGCCGACCCGCGGACAGCAGGATTTGCCCGAATCGAAGCCGGCCCGGCGCATCCTCCTTACGATAATTTCACCGTGGCTGGGGGGCACCAGCTTGGCTTCAACGACCTGAAGACGATTGAAATGGCAGAGTTTCTAGCGGCCATCGAGCACAGGTCTCCCACGTTCCCCGACTTCCGCGAGGCTTGGGAAATCCAGCGGGTTGTCGATGCGGCGATACGGTCTTCGGCTGAAGGACAGCATATTCCTCTCTAAGAACGACTAGGGGTATCCAGGGTTGCGCGCGGTCTGTCAGGTATCGCGACCTGACTCCCGCGCGCTTTTTTTGCTGTTTGCCGGTGCCTCGGATATTTCCTGCCACCGGAAATATCATTTCGCCTCAGTGCATTTTTCTTTCCTGAGCGAACGAATAATCTGTGACTCAACAACAACGAAGCCGCTGAAGCGACTGCTGGAGACGACCTTCATTCCTGCGCACGCAGCGATTCCTTGATTCCTCTCCCAGTGAACCAACAGCGGCATCACTGATTCGACACCGCCATCAGGCAGGCCGAGACCTCAGGAGAAGTCCGCCTCAGCGTCGATGCAAGGCTTCGTTGTTCGGTATGTAAGCCGTCACCCAGTTTGAGCAGTTGCGAGAACAGTCAGGTGACCGTGACGGGTATTCGCCCGTGTCAGCGGATGGCAAAAGATTGTCCGCTTATGGAGGAAGACAATGCTGCAAGACGCTAAAAACGGCGCCGACACGCACGCCGTGCCGAAACTGCTTTGCGCTCGCAATTTAACGAAACACTACGGCGGCGTGAAAGCGCTCACGGGAGTCAGCCTGGAGTTGGCGCCTGGTGAGATTCACGCGCTGTGTGGGGAAAACGGAGCAGGCAAAAGCACATTCATCAAGATTCTTGGTGGCCTTGTTCAACCGGACGATGGCGAAATCACCGTCGACGGACATCAACTGAAGCTCGGTCATCGCACCGACCCCAAACTTATCTCAATCGTTCATCAGGAGCTTGCTATCGTCCCGACACTGTCGGTGCTCGACAACATCCTTCTTGGTGGCGCGGACCAGAGCGAAATCTACCGCCGAAGCCAATACCGCGATTCCGTTCGCGAACATCTGGATTCAGTCGGTCTGTCACACGTCAAGCTCGATTCGCCTGCATCGCGGCTCAGTCTTGCGGAATGCCAGCTCGTTGAAATCGCCCGTGGCATGTCGCGTCACGCGAAAGTGCTGCTTCTCGATGAACCTACCGCAACGCTGTCGGATGCGGAGATTGTCCGGGTGTTCGAGGTCGCACGCCGGTTGCGTGACCAGGGAACCGCTATGATTTTCGTGAGCCATCGACTTGACGAAGTGTTCGCGCTCACCGACCGCATTACGGTTTTCCGCAACGGCCAGCATGTCCTTACGCAGCGCACCGCTGACATGACGAGTGCCGAAGTGGTTAAGGCGATGATTGGCCGCGAACTCGTGCATAGCCAGGTCAAACCGCCCGAGAGTCGTGCCAATGTCACGCCGCGTCTCTCCATTGACAATCTGTCCGTTGCCGACAAGGTCAGGGACCTCTCGCTAGCTGTTGCGCCAGGAGAAATCCTCGCTGTGGTCGGACAATTGGGCTCGGGAGCGGAAGTAGTCGTCGAGGCATTGGCAGGCCTTCGAGGCGACATCTCCAACTCTGTGAAGCTCGATGGCGAGCGGGTCAAACTCGATGGCATCCGCAGTTCGCTGCGAGCTGGTATCGGATACGTTGCAGAAGACCGCGCAGACAAAGGCGTCTTCCTGGACGCACCGATTTCCATCAATATCACTTCCTCTGTCATGGCGAAGTTCAGCCGTGCTGGTGTGATGCGACAAACCGGGGAGCAGGAGGAGGCGCTACGGCTAGCGTCGATGTTCACCATCGACCCCAAGCGCCTTCCGCATGAAGTATCCACGCTTAGCGGTGGAAACCAACAGAAGGTCTCTCTTGCGAAGGCCGTGGCGCTGTCGCCGCGCCTGCTGCTACTGAATGAGCCGACGCGCGGCGTCGATATTGGAGCGCGCAGCGAAATCTACGCGACGCTGCGCAAGATGGCAGATGAAGGTCTTTCGATTGTCTTTTACTCGACGGACCTCGAAGAAATCCTCGAGCTTGCAGACACTGTGCTGACTGTCTTCCGAGGCCGCATGGTCCACCATAAGCCGAGATTCGAAATAGATGGCGACACCCTCCTGCATGACATCGTTGCGGGTGGCGGTGACGCATCTCATGGTCACGTCTCTTTCCGAAGCAATCATGTGGAGGTGGGTAATGCATAAGACTGCTCTTGAGCCCACTGCGCAAGTATCGTCAACTGCGCCGCGACGTTGGGCAGCAGCGCTGCTTGGAACAACCAGTATTCATGCTGCGTCGATTCGAATCGCAACCCTTCTTCTCATCGTCGCTGCCGCAGCCGTCGTTCCGCACTTCACCGAGTTTGGCAACGTTCAATCGCTGATGTATTCGGTTGCTGCGGTGGGTGTCGGCGCTATCGGGATGGCACTCATCACGCTCAGCGGAAATCTCTTCATGCTGTCGATGGGCGCGACAGCAGCGGTCTCGACCGTGATGTTTGCCGCGCTCATTCATCTCGGTCTGGGAGCGACACTTCTACTTGTGGTGCTGAGCGGTCTACTGATGGGTGCGGTGCAAGGCGCCATCATCGCCTTGGGTAAAGCGAACCCCATCATCACCACCATTGCCACTTCCTCAATCATCATCGGTGCTGGTGTCATCTACACCGGTGGATTGACCGTCATCGGGCGGGGTGACGCGACATGGCTCGGGCAAGGCAAGTTGTTTGGCTGGCTGCCGACCCAGATTGTCGTGTTGGCCGTCTTTGGTGCAATCGCGAGCTTCATCCTGCAAAAGTCACGAATTGGTCGTGAGATTCGACTGATTGGGATGCGAGCTGAAGTTGCGCGCATCGCTGGTCTCCGGTTGATGGCAGCGACGCTGGTTTGTTATGGGTTCGCTGGTGCTGCAGCTGCCCTCGCAGGCTCGTTGATTGCGTCGTCGTCGGCTCAAGGCAACCTGACGTACGACATTGACCTGGACTTCAACGCGATTGCCGCGGTGCTCGTTGGCGGAATCTCGATTCGCGGTGGACGCGGCCAAATCTCTGACGCGGTAACCGGCGCTATCTTCCTGGCAGCCATCAGCAACATCCTCCTCGTCAGCGGCGTGAGCTACGAGTATCAACTGGTGGCGAAGGGCATCGTGGTTCTCGCGGCGGTGGTGTTCGGCGCATTGCTTGCCCGGCTTGGTCCGGGACGGAAATAACAGGAGACTCGAAATGGAACAAGCTCAACGATTTCTCAATCTGGCCATCCGCCTTGTCTTGCTCGTGGGAATGCCTGTCATCTTCGGTTTTAGCGTTGACCACTACTTTTCGCAGGCGAATCTGTACGCGATTTTTCAAGCGTTCGCGTTCCTCGGGATTGTGGCGCTCGGTCTCTCCGTGACGATGGTTGCGGGCGAGTTTGACTTGAGCGTCGCTGCAATCTCGACGGTCGCGGGCCTGATTACCGTTAAGTTCGGTGGCGATAGCGCGTGGCTCGGCGTACTTTATGCGGTTGTCTTCGGTGTGGTGGTCGGCATTGCCAACGCGGCGTTGCTGCCTTGGCTTGGCGTCTCCTCGTTGGTGACAACCGTGGGCTCGATGATGTTCCTGACCGGAATAGGCTACTGGCTCGCGGGTGGACGCGTGCTGAGTTACGGCAACCTCGACGTCAGCGACTTCCTCGACCAGAATGTCCTTGCCATCTTTTCGCCGCGTAGCTTTATCACGATTGCCTGCTTTATTGTCGTAGCACTCTTCTTGCGCTATACCACCTTGGGACGGGAGATCTACGCCTCGGGGGGACATCGGAAGGCGGCAATTCAAAGCGGTGCGCGCGTGGGCAAGGCGTTGACAGTCGGCTTCGTCATCTCGGGCGGACTTTCGGCACTTGGCGGGGGCTTGCTCTCCCTAAGCCTTGCGACCGCCTCTGCAACGATGGGAAGCAACATACTGCTGCAGGCGGCCTCGGCGGCAATTGTCGGCGGCGTTGCATTAGGTGGCGGTATCGGCTCTCCGGTCGGCGTCGGGATGGGCGTGCTGATTCTTACTGTGCTGAACAACGGGCTCGGCCTCTTGAATGCGACGTCCACGCAGATTCTTCTCGTCAACGGCCTGTTGCTGCTTGTTGTCGTCTTGCTCGATGGTCGTCTGGGTGCGGTCTTGGCTGCTCCGCTCGGCCGATTCGCGCGAGGAAAGACAACCACTACGACTTAATCCACGGACACTGCAGTTCGGCCGACATGTCTCGGACCCGTCGGTCGTTTTTCATTTTTCGATTCAAGGTCAATCCGGTCGCGCGTCATAGTCGATTCATCGTCAGTCATTGCTGCGGCAGTTCGCAGGACGCGTCGAGGCTGCCAGGGCAACATGCGGGAAAGGCACTTGTGGGGCACTTCCGTCCCCGACTTCCCGCGCACAACTTTTCTGCGTGTGCTTCAAAAGCCTCGCGTTGAGCGAGGGGCTTACTGTAAATGCCGTCGGCGGGGACTTGAGTCTGAACGGTCGTGTGGATATGCACGCTCCACCTTGGCGGGCCCGCTCCAAAAACAGTGCTCCCTGAACTACCATTAGTTTCTGATGTACGCAGGTCGCATCAGAGGAATCGGTAGTTCCGCATCAGGAGCCAGCGTGTCTTCGTCAGACGAAATCCAGAGCGATAACGGGCCGGCGACCCCCAATTCCGATGCGCCGGCGCAACCGCCGACCTCCAATTCCGATGCGCCGGCGCAACCGCCGACGAAACCATCAAAACCTCCGGGACGTCCACTAAACACGTCGCGCGAAATTGCAGTCGCACTGGCCATCATGGCCTTTCTTTTTGTGGTTCAGCTTTCAACGGAACACACCCGGCTTGTCGAGGGAAGCAAGACCCACGCGTTTGCGTTTTTTCAAGGGCTACTCTCGGACACCACGGAAAAGCGTCTGCCAGTGGTCGTGTTAGATATCGGGGACGTCAAGGTTGGCACCAATGGGGTGACTGACCGGCGGAAGCTCAAGGACATCGTTGACGCGCTGCGGCAGGCTGGCGCGACTGCGGTGGGAGTCGACGTCGATATGTCTCCCAACAAGTCCGGATTTATGGACCGTGACGCGGACCCTGATTTGTTTGAGCACTGGAGGCAAGTCAGCACTGAGATGCCGGTGTTTGTCGGCGTCTACCGCGCTCGAGACCTGACCCCGGAGCGCTGGCTGGGCCTTGGCGAGTTTGAATCGCTAGGCGCGTTCTTAGGTACCGCCAAGACGCCCGACGGAGACCGGGTGACGCGAATGCAGTCTCATTACCTCGCTCCGAACGCGGAAGGCGAGGGGCTGCCAACTTTGGGGTATGCACTAGCGGATTCTTACCTCAAAAGACAAGGCGCACGAGGTCCCGAAGTCAGTTGGTATATGAGCCCCTTCATCGAGCCGGTCGACGAGAGCGAGGAAGGACGTCTTGTGAACTTCAGCAAAGTGGGCCAATTTCAGCGCGAGCGAACACTTGACGTGTCGCCCGAGGCGATTGCGGGCCCTGATGCACGAGATTACCGTCAAAGAGTTGTCTTGCTGGGGGACATAGAGCCCGAGGACCTCCGCAGAGATTCTTTCTTTGCTCCGGGCTACGACAGACTCCCAGGGGTGCTCTACCACGCCAGTGCTGTATGGACGTTCGCTTTTGAGCCCGTGTATGAGTTCAATTGGTGGACACGTACTGTGCTGGACCTGATGCTCGGCTCCTTGTTTATTGCGGCCGTCTGGGCTCGCAGCCGGTTCAAGCGAACGGCTCAGCATAGAGGAGGCTCGTTGCTTCGCTTTATGGAGCAGTATGCGCTTGTCGCGGGTTTCCTCCTGCTGGTGTCAATCGCTTTTGTGGCGATGCGTTTCTTCCAAATCATGTGGCTCGACGCTATCGTAGTTGCGTTCGCCCTGGTCATTCACTACGCGTTGCCTCAGCAGGTAAAAGAAGTTTTCCCCTCTCTTTTCAGCGAGGAGGAAGATGGCCATGAGTAAAGCCACTGCTGTTGCTTCGCCTACTATGCGCTTGGGGAGGTCTCTCTACGTTAGTTAGTGCGAGGTATCGCCGTTGGCGCGCGAGGATGCGGAGTTGTTGTGGTCCACTGCCAAAGAACTTAATGCCGGTTCTGTGAGAGCACGGGAGTAACAGCGATGTTGAGACGAAAAGCACTGTGCGAGGGTTTGTTCGTGGGTTTGACTATGACCATCGTCGTTCTGTTTGCAGACGCGGCGCAGGACGACTACGCCGCAGTGGTGTCCTCGGTGACGCGCGGAAAGTGCGAGATGCACCCGATGCTTCAGGAAAAGAAGGTGCAAGCGTTGGCCGTAGGGACTCACCTGGACGCCACCGACTCCATTAGATGCAAGGGGGGCGGTGAGGTCCAAGTGCAGTACCGGGCGACCGGAGCGAAATTCAAGGTTAAGGGAGAACTATGGAGGGTCGTAGGCAACCCTGGCGCCGAGTTGCAGGAAGATATGATGCAACAACGGCAAGGTCGGTCTGCGAAGTACGGTCCACTTCCGGAAAAGCTCCCCTCATGACAGGAGAAACCTATCTGTCGAGACCAAAGAGCGCTGCACTCGCGCCCTGGGTGGTATTGAGCCGTCCTTCCCGTGTGCCCCTGAACTTCGCCCGGAAGGGCCGATACGCCCGAGCTTCTTGGCCATGCTGGTATTGCGCTTGATACGCAGCGAAGGTTCGATGTTGTTTCAGGTTGCAAAAGTCATCCAACGCTCTTCGAGATTGAGGCTCTTGACACGCTCGATGAGAAAGTCGGTGAAGACTCTGATTTTTGCCGGCTGATAACGCCTGCTTTGATAAGCGAGGTTGATGGTCAGACGGGGAAGTCGCCAATCTTCGAGTACCGGCATTAGGCGTCCGGATACGATGTCATCATGGATGATGTAGAGCGGCTGAACGACGATGCCCAGCCCCGCGCGCCCCGCGGCTACGATGACCTGTCCTTCGTTCGAGTCGAGTGCGCTTGTGATTGCGATATTGCGCTCTTCCTTTTCTCGACGCAGGTGGAGGACATACGGGTCGACTGCCAGGTTGTAGACGAGCATCTTGTGCTGCTCCAGGTCCTCAGGAGTCTGAGGACGGCCATGAGCGGCAAGATATGCAGGCGATGCTGCGAGCACACGGCGAGTCTCGGCAAGCCGACGGATCGTGATGCAGGAATCGCCCTCATGTTCCCTCGTGCGGATAGCGATATCTATCCCGGCCTCGATGAAATTTTGATACTGATTGGCGGCGATGATTTGAACTGACAGGTTGGGATAGCGCCTTAGGAATTCTGGAAGCGCTGGAGCGAGGTGCATCATCGCGAACGATACAGAGCTAGTCACCCGGAGCACGCCTCGTGGGCTGACGGCTTCTTCGGAAGCGATTGAGTCCGCTTCGGCTAGCTCAGAGATTACGGCGGTGCATCGGCGATGATATTCGCGGCCAGCGTCCGTCAGCCACATGCGCCGGGTCGTCCGTTCTATCAATCTGGCACCGAGTCGCTCTTCAAGCGAGCTTAGGGTTCGGCTTGCTGCAGCGTTTGACATATCGAGCTGCTCCGCGGCCTTCGACAAGCTGCCGAGGTCGGCGGTAAGCACAAACAGATGCATTTGCGTCCAGCGGTCCATCGTTTCCCTCTGCCTTCCTGTTGGAACAATCTGAAGGGATTTTTCCAGCCCCTTTGCGGGCAAATATGCCGCAGTGGGGCGGAGAGATAAACCGACTGAAACTCGCAAGTTTGTAGAGTCGATTTCTACAATCAGCTGGCAGGCTGCATCTCCGGTGAGCCGCCAAAAAGAGGCTGAAGCGGAGTGGAGCCGATTTTTCCGGCACGAGGAAATGTCATTTCGTCTGGCGGCATTTTATTTACCGAAACGAAGCTTTACCTTTCGTTTTCAGACGCCTTAGCGCACAAGGAGACTGCACGATGCGCAACATCAACGAAGACACTATTACCCAAGCCGTTATCGCCTCATTTGCGGACTGCAAAAACGGAAGGTTGAGGACTGTGATGACGAGTCTCGTTCAACATCTCCATGCTTTTGCTCGAGATATCCATCTCACCGAGGACGAATGGTTCAAAGCAATCCAGTTCCTGACGGAGGTGGGTCACATCACCGACGACAAGCGGCAGGAGTTCATTCTGCTGTCTGACACGCTTGGCCTTTCGATGTTGGTCATGTCGCAGAACAACCGCAAACCGTCCTACTGCACAGAGGCCACCGTGTTCGGACCGTTCTACGTTGAGGGCGCGCCTATTTACGACAATGGCGATGACATCTCGAATGGCGCAAAGGGCGCACCCTGCTATATAAGTGGGCAGGTGCGTGGCGCGGACGGGGAAGTCATTGCCAATGCGCAGATTGACGTGTGGCAATCGGACGAAGACGGCTTCTATGATGTCCAGAACCTCGACGAGGCCGGCAACGCCATCCATCGCGCTCGAGGTCGGCTGAAGGCCGACGCTGAAGGCTTTTTCAACTTCCGCTCGATTCTCGCGGAGGCTTACCCCATCCCGCACGACGGGCCCGTTGGTCGCATGTTGGCGGCCGTCGGCCGCCACCCGTGGCGCCCTGCACATCTGCATTTCATGATTGAAGCGCCTGGATACGAGACGCTCATCACGCATGTGTTCCGCGATGGCGACAAGTATCTCGATTCCGACGTCGTGTTCGGTGTTCGCTCGACGTTGATTGCGGAGTGGAAGCGACACGAAGCAGGTGTGGCACCGGATGGTCGGGAAATCGGCGTTCCGTGGTATTCGCTTGAGTACGACTTTGTGCTTAACCCTTCGGAGGTTCCCGCATGATTAGGCATATTGTGATGTGGCGTGTTCGCGGGGACACGCCCGCGGAACGGGAAACTGCGTCGAACCTTGTCAAGAGGAAGTTCGAGGGCTTGCGGGGTCGTATTCCCGGGATGCGGCACCTCGAAGTCGGACTCGACTACAGTCGGGTCGACTATGCGTGCGACGCGGTTCTCGTCACGGAGTTCGATTCTCAGGAGGCGCTAGAAGCCTACGCGTCTCACCCAGAGCATCTGCGTGTGCGCAATGAACTCGGCGACCTGCGTACAGCGAGATTCCAGGTTGACTATCTAGCAGATGCAGACTTGATTTCAGACCGCACACCGGAGCATCTTGATGCAAAAGCGTGAATTCATTTACCAGGCACGGGCAGGTAGGGTCGTGTTTGGTCCGGGCAGTTTGCAGCACCTCGAGCGCGAAGTGCTTCAGCTAAGCTCGGAGAGAGCACTCATTCTGTGTAGCCCCGAGCAGAAGGAGACGGGTGAAGCCGTTGCCGCGCGACTCGGTAAGCGCGCCGCTGGTGTCTTCGACCGCGCGGTCATGCATGTGCCACTCGAGCTGGCTCAGGAAGCTCGTGTCCTTGCGCGGGAACTGCGGGCAGACTGCGCCATTGCCGTCGGAGGGGGCTCGACGATTGGCCTCGGCAAGGCGATTGCGCTTGAATCGGACCTCCCGATTCTCGCTGTGCCGACGACATACGCCGGCAGCGAGATGACTCCAATCTATGGCATCACGGATGCCGGAATGAAAAAGACCGGTACAGACCTGCGAGTCTTGCCGAGGACCGTGATTTACGACACTGACCTGACAATGTCTCTTCCGGTCGCACTGTCGGTTACGAGCGGAATCAACGCGATTGCGCACGCTGCAGAGGGTCTTTATTCGCGTGATGCGAATCCAGTCATAAGCCTGATGGCTGAAGAGGGAATCGCAGCGCTCGCGCGCGCATTGCCGGCAATCGTCGACGATTCGCAAAGCGTCGAAGCCCGCTCTGATGCGTTGTATGGCGCCTGGCTGTGCGGGACCGTTCTGGGCAGCGTTGGCATGGCGCTTCACCATAAGCTTTGTCATACGCTGGGCGGGAGCTTCAACCTGCCGCACGCGCAGACGCACACCATCGTTCTTCCGCATGCACTCGGCTACAACCGGCAGGCTGCACCCGATGCGATGAAACGGATTGCACGCGCGCTTGGCTCGGACGACGCGGCACTGGGCGTGTATGAACTGGCGAAACGTTGCGGCGCACCGCTCGCGCTTAAAGACATCGGCATGTCGGCCCAAGACGTTTCGAAGGCAGCTGATATCGCCAGTTCCAATCCGTACTGGAACCCGCGTGCAATTGAACGCGAGGCACTCCTGGAAATCTTGCACGATGCTTTTGATGGCGCCGCGCCACGCGCGGCGACGACCTGACGCTTGACGAGCCGAATGCTCAAATCACAGCAAGGAGACAAAAATGCACTTCACTGTCTATTGCCTTGACCATCCGAACATGGTCGAGCGTCGCCTGGAAAACTACGACGCGCACAAGGCCTATCTGCAGACCGCACCTGTCAAGACGCTGATTTCCGGTCCACTGACGAGGTCCGACGGTCAGACGATGATTGGCAGCTTCTTTCTCTACGAAGCAGACGGCATCGAGGAAATCGTAAAGTTTGTCGACGCCGACCCGTTCAACAAGGCAGGGATCTGGAACACAGTCGACATCAGACCGTTCATCAAGCGGGTCGATAACCGCTAAACCTGTCGCTTCACAGAGTTTCGAAATTGCAGCCTCGCGTTGGCGAGGAGCGGGTGGCGCTCGTCCTCGAATTTCCGAGGACTTCGATCTGGGGGAGACCATTGATTCTCCGGGCGCTTGAAACAGTACACAGAATCGAATCGGAGACATCATGGAAACAGGCCTCGACGGAAAGATTGTTCTTATCACGGGCGCCGCGCAAGGCATCGGTCGTGCGACGGCGTTGGGATTTGCGCGCGAAGGCGCGCGTCTCTGCCTCATCGATATCGACGCAAATGCGCTTGAGGAAACCCATTCGGAACTGCGTTCGCTCGGAGCGCACGTAACGATTGCACAAGCGGATTTGTCCACGGCTGACGGAGTCAAAGGCGGCGTTGATGCGGCGCTGAAGTCATATGGCGGCGAAGTGGACATCCTCGTCAACAACGTGGGGACCGGGAAAGTCCGCACGTTCGAAGAACTCTCGGACGAAGAATGGGACTTCACGATGAATCTGAACTTCATGAGCTACGTGCGGACGTGTCGCTATCTGTTGCCGGTGCTGCGTACTCGTGAAAAGGCGGTGATTATCAATAACGCGTCGGACCTGGCACGCCAGCCTGAACCTGTACCAATTGACTATTCCGCATCGAAGGCGGCTGTCCTCGCTCTCACGAAAGGCCTCGCGCGAGCCGAAGCCCCCAGGATTCGTGTCAACGCCGTTGCGCCGGGCCCGGTCTGGACGCCGTTCTGGACGAAGCAAGGCGGATTTGCAGACACAATGGGCAAATTTCATGGAATGGCGCCGAAGGAAGCCGTCGAGCACGAACTGTCTCTGCGCCAGTTGCCGCTGAATCGACTGGGGCAACCCGACGAGGTGGCGAATGTGATTGTCTTCCTCGCCTCCGACCTCGCATCGTTCGTCACGTCGGCAGTCTGGGGCGTCGACGGCGGCAGCATTCGCAGTCTGATTTGACGGCACCGGAGCTTTCTCGAACCTGTCGCAGCCCGTTGTTTCGCGGTACCTCGGACTGACAGGAAATAGCGAGTGGACGGCGTTGACGACCACATCGTTCTGAGGACCAGAATATGTCTGCCCACAACCACGTGATTGACTCGGACACGTCGCAACGTGAGCGCGCGTTTCTCGTCGAAGCGCTCGAATTGCTGATTCGTGAGCGCTCGAACGCGCTGCGCATAGCAACGGCCGTCGCAAAAGCCCGTGGGGACCGAGTGCCTGAAGTAAGGGACTTTGGTCTTGAAGACATTCTGCGGCTCAGCCGACAGATAGCCGAGTTTCCGTCCGCTGAACCGACCATCCGGCAATCGGCTGCATCGCAGCAGAGTTTGAAGAATGCGAGCGCTGGCAGACGGAAGCCGAACTGACCGTATCAACTGGAAGAATCGTCGGTACGCCTGAGGTGCCGGCAGAACATAGGAGACTGACATGTTGCGTATCGCCGTTCTCGGCGCTGGGCGCATTGGTAAGATTCATGCGGCTAACGTTGCGGCTGACCGCCGGATGAAACTTGTTGCTGTAGCCGACCCCAACGAGGAAGCGGTCCGGGCGCTTGCCGCGGACCTTGATTGCGACGCGTCCGTCGATTGCAAGGCGGTCGTCGACCGCGAAGACGTCGATGCCATTATTGTCGGCACGCCGACTGATACCCATATCGACCTGACATTGCAGGCAGTTCGGCTGGGTAAGCCGGTTCTCTGCGAGAAGCCCATCGACCTGGACATCGACCGCGCGCTCGCTGCGGTGGAAGAAATCGAGCGGCTCAGCGGACGAGTCATGCTGGCTTTCAACCGGCGCTTCGACCCCGACGCATTGCGCCTCAAGCAGGCTATAGAAGACGGAGAAGTGGGCGACGTGCGGCAGGTTGTCATTACGAGCCGTGACCCAGGCCTGGCACCGCGCGAGTATCTTCGACACTCGGGCGGAATCTTCCGAGACATGACGATTCATGATTTCGATACAGCTCGCTGGCTGCTCGGTGAGGAGCCAGTTGAAGTGATGGCGATGGGCAGCCGGCTTGTCGACCCAGGTCTGGAAGAGCTTCCCGATTACGACAGCGTGATGGTGTTGCTGCGCACAGCGTCAGGCAAGCAATGTCATATCAACGGGTCGCGCCAGGCGGTATATGGCTTTGACCAACGGGTCGAGGTCTTCGGTTCGAAGGGCATGGTGCTGAATGAAAATCATCGGCCTTCGAGCCTGCGCCGCTGGACGAGCGATAGGACGGAGGCGCGTGAGCCGCTGCTCAATTTCTTCCTCGAGCGACACGCGGACTCATACAAAGTGGAGCTCGACCGTTTTCTGACGGCGCTAGAAACCGATGCGCCCATGCCTGCGACGCCACGGGATGGGATTCGAGCACTGCGAATCGCGAACTGCGCGCTCGAAGCGGCCACCAAGGGCTGCGCCGTTAGGATTTAGACACTAAAGGTGCGGTGGTTGGAGCGGTATTGATTCCCGCCAGAAGGTTGACAATCCGCGATATTCGGCGCTACATGAAGAATAAAACTCTTCAATAGGCGGAGACATGGCGCTGGTTGATACATTCAGCGGGGTCGTCATTTTCGTCACCGCCGCAAAATCTCGCAGCTTCACTGATGCTGCCGAGCAACTTGGGTTGACCAAATCAGCGGTCGGGAAGGCCATTGCTAAGCTGGAAGACCGCCTTGGCGCGCAGCTATTCCATCGGACCACCCGAAGCATTTCACTCACGGCGGACGGCGAAGCCTATTTCGCTGCCTGCACATCGGCACTCGACGAAATCTCAACGGCGGAAACTGCAATCGGCCCAGGCCATCAGCAGCCAGTAGGTCGATTGCGGATTGATATGCCCGCTGCCTTCGGGCGGCGCATTCTTGTGCCAATCCTGCTGGACATCGGTCGCAAGTATCCCGACTTGCTATTCACGATGACCTTCTCGGACTATCTGATTGACCCGATAGAAGAAGGCGTTGACCTTGTAATCCGCTTTGGCGAACTTCAAAGTTCGAGTGGTCTGATAGCACGTCGACTGACACGTCAACGGATGGTGATTGCAGCATCGCCTGACTACCTCTCGCAGCGTGGAACTCCCGGGAGTCTTGCAGAGCTGCAGCATCATGCGTGCATCGTCGGGTATCGGCGCGGTCAACCACTTTCATGGCGTGTGCATATTGACGGGCAAACGCAACGCATTTCGCCGCCTGGGACTCATCAAATTAGCGATGGAGACTCAATTGTGGGAGCTGCAGTCGCGGGCATGGGGGTGTGCCAGATGCCGATGTCCCTCGTAAGGCCACATCTCGAGTCAGGCGCATTGGTGTCAGTCCTCGACGAAATTTCAAATGAGCTTATAGACGTGCACGCAGTGTGGCCGAAGGTGGCTCATTTGCGACCCAAGGTGCGCCATGTGGTCGACACTTTGGTAGAACTTGCAGGTCAAGGACGATTGGACTGAAGCATTGCTGACCTAAAACCGAGCACGTTCCAATGCCGGCTTTGGCCGACAACTGCGCGTTGAGCATCGGGCGGGTTTCGGCGTGGACCGGTCCTTCGAACGACCACCGCATGACTCAGGCGAACGGCGGAAAGTGGCCGAACCTAGTCCGACCCCGAACCGAAGATCGGGGCTGTGGTCGATCCGGAGGTATCCGGCAGGAGTCGACCCTGAACCGCCGCTCGAGCCACCACAGCATCGACGGCAGCTATCGAAGTGATCCGGTCATCCGCGGCGGCGCCTCATGGGTAGCACACGGTTTATTGCAGAAATCCTGCGTTACGCAGTGCTTCCTCAGCGGCCTCATGATCTTGAAGGGATGCTCCGCCAGAAATACCGATGCCCCCAACCAGACGCTCTTCGTGGAAGATCGGTACGCCACCGCCGACCGGCGTCAGCCGCGGATGGTGTGCCAGCGGGGCAACGGCGGGCTCGGCCATGTACTGATTCCATTGGTGCGTGGCCATGCCGAACGACGCGGCGGTCCATGCCTTGTCGATGGCGACGTCAACGGTGAGGAACGGGGCGGTATCCGCGCGCTCGAAGGCGCGCAGGTGGCCTCCCGCATCTGTAATAGCGATTGTCGCGGCGAATCCGCGCGCCGCGCAGGCGCGGCGCGCCTCTGCCAGCAGTGCTTGGGCGGCTTCCAGGCTGATCGTTGCCGTGCTGATGATTTGCGATGTCATGTTGATGCTCGTTCTCAGAAGGGTTCAGTGGTTGGAGACGACGACCTTGCCGATCATGTTGCCCGCCTCGACCAGCTCATGCGCCTCGATCAGACCTGCGGCGTTGATGCCGTCAATGCGGCGGGTCAGCGTGTGCTTGAGGCGGCCCAGATCGACCAGATGCGCCGCGCGGCGCAGCAACGCTTGTTGCCGTGCGAGGGTGTCGGTGGTGAACATCGCACGGGTGAACATCAGCTCCCAGTGAATCGAGATGGATTTCCCCTTGAACGGACCGATGTCCAGACCCACCGGGTCGTCGATGAGGGCGAACTGGCCTTCCGGGCGCAGCACGGCGGCGATCTGAGGTACGTAGGCAGCGCTGTTGTTCAACCCGGCAACATGGGTGACGTGCTCGATACCGAGCGCGGCCAGCTGGGCTGCCCAGGGCTGATGGTGATCGAGGACGTAATGCGCCCCATGAGCCAGCACCCACTCGCGGGTTTCCGGCCGCGAGGCCGTGCCGATGACAGTCATGCCGGTCAACTCGCGCGCCAGTTGGGTCAGAATCGAGCCGACGCCGCCCGCCGCTCCGATGACGAGCAGCACGTTGTTGTCGGTCGGATCCGCTGCCTGAACACGCAGACGGTCGAACAGCAGTTCCCACGCGGTGATCGCGGTCAGCGGCAACGAAGCGGCTTCTGCGAAATCCAGTGATGTCGGCATGGGTCCGACGATGCGTTCGTCCACGGCGTGCAGTTCGCTGTTGCAGCCGGGCCGCTTGATGTCACCCGCGTACCAGACACGGTCGCCTGGCTTGAAGCGGGTGGCCAGCGGACCGGTCGCGCGGACGATTCCCGCCGCGTCCCAGCCGGCGATGCGCGCACCGCCTTCCGGAATATCTCCACCGCGCCGGATTTTGGTATCGACCGGGTTGACCGATACCGCTTTCACTTCCACCAGCAGATCGTGGTCGCGCAGTTCCGGCGTCGGCAACTCGATGTCCTGCAGCGCCTGCGGATGGCTGATGGGATGGTTCTGATAGAAGCCGATGGCTCTCATACACGTGGTCTCCAAGGGGTATGAGACCATGTTATCTTTCGTCGATATACGGATAAATACTCGTCCAGCCCAAACAGTTTCAGCATTTCAATGAAAATGATTCGACTCGATGACGTTCAGATCTTCGTGCACACGGTGGACTACGGCAGCTTCTCGGAGGCGGCGCGCCAGTTGAATATCGCGCCCGCACATGCGAGTGCGTCAGTGCAGCGACTCGAAAAGGCGCTGGACACGCGCCTGTTCACCCGTTCGACGCGGAGCATGCAACTGTCGGACGCCGGGGAGCGATACCTGCCGCATGCGCGGGTCATGATTGGTGCGCTGGAGCAAGGCGAGCAGGCCCTGGCAAACAGCCGGGGGGCGCTGACCGGGCCGCTGCGGCTGTCCGCTCCATCCGACTTTGGTCGAAACCTGCTGGTGCCGTGGCTGGATGAATTTCAGCACGTGCACCCTGGACTGTCGCTGCACCTGAAAATGAGCGACAGGGCGGCCGACCTGACCCGCCAGCCGCTGGATGCCGTCGTGCGCTACGGAGCGCTACCTGATTCGTCTCTTCTGGCGATGAGGCTGGTCGACAACAACCGACGGGCATTGTGTGCCGCGCCGTCATACCTCGAACGGCATGGCGCACCGGCCAAAGTTGAGGACCTGCGGCGACACAACTGCCTTCGGTATGTCTGGAGCGAGCAGATACATGAACGCTGGCGCTTCACGCTGCCCGGGGGCGAGCGCACCGTGGCAGTCACGGGTAATCGCATCAGCGACGATGCCGATGTCGTCCGTCGCTGGGCGATAGCCGGGGAAGGACTTGTCTATAAGTCGCGGCTGGACCTCATTGACGATCTAAAGGCAGGTCGACTGGTGGAGTTATTTCCCCCGGAGTATTGCGAGCCTGCCCCGCTGCACCTGATTTGTGCTCACCGTGCGCAACTGTCGCCGGCGATTAACGCGTTGCATGCTTTCTTGCGGGAGCGATGTGCTGCATTGCTCGCCAGCTATCCATTGAGGGGGCACTCAGGCTATGCTCGCGATTTAAATGGCCGCCTCCAGGGCGCAACGGACGTCTGAATGCCGAACCTCTTTGCCCGCAAAGGTCGTCTGTTGGCCGGGCTCTGCCCGTTGACGACCGGGGACAGTTAGCTGCCACCACGCCGTCGGTGAATGCACCAATCGACCCCTATCTGCCATTTAATTCCTCGCAGCCTGTATGCCTGCTTCCAAGCAGAGTATGCCGGCCTTCCAATTGATCGGTGTCAAGCGGATCGTTGGCCGGATGTGCTTCGCCAACGAACGTTCGCGCTTCCCGGCCATGCGTACGGGTAGCAAGACGGTTTTCGGTCGTACGGTCTGCGTAAATCGGTGCATGTCATCCGCCAGGAAGAACGACCACGGCAGGGCCAACCTGGCGAAAGATCTGTCTGCCGCGTCTCGCGACGCGGCAGACGCTCATGCAAAGCGTCGGTGCGGTGGCTGAGCCGCTGTTCTGCATAAACGCGTCGTTGCAGATGTCCAGCGTCGACGCGACGAAACGTCCGCCCGTTGTGATTACGGCTTCTTGCGCCTTCTTGCCCCGGCCCTTGTGGCCGCTTGTCGGGGGGGGGCCATCTGACGCGCTTGCGAAATCGACGCGAAACTGCGCACAGGGAATATGTTCTCTTAGTCGTGGACAATCTGCCGGCCGATGTGAGCATCGAGGTAAGCGACTTGCGGCCGGAAATGTTTTGGCCAGTATGACTATGACCGGTGTACGTCGCACTGAGACCTTATCGCCGCTGCGCGGCTAGGCAACCCGTTTAGCCAGTGCTGCCGTTGCAATGCGCCATGTGAATCACGCAATGTCGAACCTGTAAAGTCTTGCTGGCGTGTCTGCCAGGACAACGCTGCGCTCTTCTTCAACCGGGAGCAGCGCGCGCAGAAGTTCGAGCGAGCGAGTGAAATCCTCGTCTGCTTCAAACTGCGTATGGGGCCAGTCGCTGCCCCACATGAGGCGATGCACGCCAAAGGCCGCTTTCAGAAAATGAAATGCCTCATGCGCATCATGGTCATCCGGGCGAAGCTGCCGTCGATTCCGGTACGCGGCCGATATCTTCACCCACACACGCCGCGTATCAGCCAGTCGAAGAAGACGGCGAAAGCCTACGTCTTTTACACCGATATCCGGATCGGGCCTGCCGAAGTGATCGACGACGACATTCATGCCAGCGTCCAGAAGCGGCTCGACGATGCCCTGCAGCCGCGCAGCTTCCGCATGCACTTCGACATGCCATTTCAGATCGCGGACATGGGCGAGCGTTTGCGCGCTCACCCATCTGTCGAGCGGCTGATCGGCATGTCCGATCAGGTTCAGCCGAATCCCTGCAATGCCCGCATTCGCCATCTCCGTCAGTGTGTCGATCCGACAATCACGCTCGATCACCGCGACACCGCGTAGCCGCTGCGGCGCGCGGCGCAACGCATCGAGCATATAGCTGCAATCGGTGCCGAGAAAGCTGGGCTGCACAAGCACGCCGTGTGATACGCCGTGCGTGTCCAGTTGGGCAAGGTATGCGTCGAGCGTGGCGTCGTAGTCGGGCACGTAGCGACGCTTTTGGGCGAGCGGCAAGCCGCGCTCGAATACATGAGCATGAGTATCGACAGATGCAATGTGGGCCGGACGATACACAGCCTGCCGGTGGCTCGCCTCTATCCTCGACTTCTCCATCACGGACGTTCCTTCATCACCAGTCTTGCGCGGTTACGGCGGGTGCCTTGCCCGTCAATGCCTTTGCGCGTGAGAAAGCGCGCCTGTGTGTTCGGGCTCGAACGTGGCTTCGCCCAGCGTGCGGCCGCGTGTCTCGGGCAACATCAGCACGGACAGCACGACAATTGAGTACGCGAGTCCCGCATCGATGCCGATCGCCGTTCCAAGCGACATGGTCGCGGACATGTGCCCGACGAGCACCGGAAATCCCGCCGACACGACGCGACCGAAGTTGTAGCAAAACCCGACGCCCGTGCCACGCATCCCGCGTGGATACAGCTCGTTGAACAGCGCGCCCATGCTTGCCGGAATGCCCGCTGCAAAAAAGCCTAGCGGAAAACCGAGGAACAGCATCGCGGTATTGCCGAGCGGTAGAAACAGATAGGCGATCACCGTTATCACACAGCAGATCGCAAACGTGAGTATGGTCTTGCGGCGTCCGATGCGATCCAGCAACTGCGCACTCACGAGGCACCCGCAAAAGAACGCGACGATCACGACGGCGAGGTAGCCGCCCGTACTCAAGACCGACAGATGGCGCTCGCTTTTCAGAAACGTCGGTAGCCAGGTCATCAGCGCGTAGTAGCCGCCATGCGCACCAACGCCGAGCAGTGCGCCGATCAGCGTCATGCGCAGCACTTGCGGAGAAAAGATGCCGACGACAAGGCCAGGCGTCGGCTGCTGACGCGCCCGCGCATCGCGCGTTGCGCGGGCCGGCGCGGCAGGCTCCTGCACGCCGCGTCGGACGTACAGAATCAGAAGCGCCGGAACGATGCCAACCCCGAACATCACGCGCCACGCAGTATCCGCAGGCAGCAGCGAGAACATCAGCGCATACAGCAGCACCGCTGCGCCCCAGCCGACTGCCCATGCGCTCTGCACGCTGCCCATCGCCTTGCCGCGGTGCTCATTGCGGATGGTCTCGGCCATCAGCACGGCGCCCGCCGCCCATTCTCCGCCAAAGCCGAACCCCTGCAGTGTCTTCAGCACGAGGAACTGTGGATAGTTCTGCGCGAACGCGCACAGGAACGTGAACACGGAAAAACACGCGACCGTCCATTGCAGCGTCTTTACGCGCCCCAGCCGGTCCGACATCATGCCCGCGATCCAACCACCCAGCGCCGACGCCACCAGCGTTACGCCGCTGACGAGCCCCGCTTGCGTGCGGCTGATCGACCACTCGGCGATGATCGCCGGAATCACGAGGCTGAACATCTGCACATCGAGCGAATCAAGCGCCCATCCGCCGAAGCACGCCCAGAACGTCCGGCGTTCATTGCCTGAAATCTGGCTGAACCACTTGAACATTGCTGTCTCCCAGGTCGTCGTTCCTGCGTGGGAACAACTTGTTTGTGAAGGCGCGCGATCGCTAGCGGATCTCGGCCTGATAGATGAATTCGCTGGCAGGCCCGCGTGAGCGGCGCCATTCGAGCGGCTGTCTGTCGTAGTCGTATGCAAGACGCTCGATGACGACGGCGGGCGTACCCGGCTCGATGCGCAATAGTCGAGCATGCAACGGGCCGATGGCTTCGACGGTCAGTGTTTCCGTGGCGGACGCCACGACCTGATTGCATTGCGCCTCGTACACGGGATACAGCAGGTCACCGACTTCATTCAGGTCCATCTGCGCAAACGCCGCAAAACGGACATAGGGCAGCCAGATTTCTTCAGCGAGCATCGGCACGCCGTCGATCAGCCGCAGGCGAGTCATCTGGATCACGCGCGCGCTACTCGAAATCTGCAAGATCGCGGCGACAGCCGACGGCGCATCGACGACCTCGCGTCGCAAGATGCGGCTCTCTGGAATGCGTCGTTCGCCTTGCCGTGTCTGGAAGCGGAAGAAACGAAACAGGGAGCTGTCGAAGCTCGCGCGGCGCACGAACGTCCCTCTGCCCTGAAAGCGTTCCAGCAGGCCTTCCGCGACGAGTAGATCGACGGCCTTGCGGACCGTCCCGACCGCCACGTCGTAGCTTTTGGCGAGCGCCTGCTCGGTAGGGATCGCTTCACCCGGCCGCCAATGGCGGGCCGCGATCAGAGCGACCATTTCGTCGCGCAAACGCTGGTAACGGGGCAACCGGTCATCGGCAGGCATCGTAGTCTCCGTGCAATTCATATATATGATTTCATGATCAAGGCCGACGGTAGATCGGTGATAACCCTGTGTATGCTTTAAATTTAGCTTCCGGCGGGTTTGTACCCATTGTCAAGAAAACAGATTCACCTAAACATATATATGAATTTTTGAACGGAGATTGATTGTGAGCCAAACCTTGCTTGCCGAGCAGGCTGTCGTGAAAAAGGTCGCCTGGCGGCTCATGCCGCTGTTGATCGTGATGTTCCTGATCGCCTTTATCGACCGGCAGAACGTCGGCTTTGCCAAGCTGCAGATGGTGCATGCGCTGGGAATGTCGGAAGCGTCATATGGTCTGGGCGCGTCGCTCTTCTTTATCGGCTACCTGCTGTTCGAGGTGCCGAGCACGCTTGCGCTGCATCGTTTCGGCGCTCGCCTTTGGCTCGCGCGCATCATGGCGACCTGGGGCGCCATTACCGTGGCGATGGCATTCACACATTCAACGGGACTCTTCTATGTGTTCCGGTTCGCACTGGGCGTCGCCGAAGCTGGCTTCTATCCGGGCGTGATCTTCTATTTGACGCTCTGGTTTCCGCAGAGTCATCGCACACGCATGCTCGGCTTCTTCACGCTCGGCAGCGCGCTCGCCAACATGCTCGGCTCGCTCGCGGGCGGCTTGCTATTGTCGCTGGACGGCAATCTGGGTCTCGCTGGCTGGCAATGGGTGTTCGTGGCAACCGGGATACCTGCTGTCCTCGTCGCACTCGTTGCGTTGCGCTTTCTGCCTGAGTCCGTCGAACGCGCCCCGTTCCTGTCGAACGAAGAAAAGGCCCTGATGATCGCGGCGCTGCGGCGCGAGGCGCCGGCGCAAGCGGCCGCCGGGCATCCGTGGCGGGCGCTCGTCGACAAACGCGTGCTGATGTTCGCGTGCGGCTACATGCTGATGTCCACCTCGCTCTACGGCGTGACGTACTGGTTGCCCACGCTGCTGAAAAGCGGCGGCGTCTCGCATTCGTCGCTCAATGGCCTGCTCAACATGATTCCGTGGATGCTCTCCGCGCTGCTTCTGCTGTGGTTGCCCGCGAAGCTGAAACGCGAGGGTGTGGTGCTCAGGGCGATGGCGTTGGTTGCGGGCGTCGGCGTGATCGGCTTCGCGCTAAGTCTCGTGCTGCCGGGTCTGCCGTTGCAATTTGCCGCGCTCGTGCTGGGCGGCGCATGCATTCCCCTGCTCTATCCATGCTTCTGGTCGCTGCCCCCGCGATACTTCACGGGCGCCCGCGCTGCAGCCAGCATCGCGGCGATCAATTCGATTGGCAATCTCGGAGGCTTCTTCGCGCAGAACCTTATGCCTTACATAGGAAAGGTCGCGGGCAACGCAAGCGCTCCGATGCTGGTGCCCGTCGTCTGCCTGACGATGCTCGGCCTTGGCATGTCGATCGCGTCGGCGCGAACCAAAGCGGGCGAGCGCGTGCGGATAGCGGCGCGGCAGTAAACCATCTTGCGACGCAGGTGCTGGATGGTGCATGGGCGTGCGTCGTTTGTCGAGATGACTCCAACCGCGACGGTCTGGTGCCGGGTGCGAAGCCGACGCTTGAATGGCGATCTGCGCGTCGGAGGGAACGACCGTAGTTGGCCCGGATCCTGCCGCTAGCGAACGCTGGCTCTTGGCCGCCGCCGTCCCGTCGGCGAGTGAGAAGCGAGCCACTGGACCCGCCGCCGCTGCGTTATAAATGCAGTTCTACCTTTGCCTCGCCATTTTGGACGATCAAAGACAGCACCCAATCATTCGACGATACCTCGAGCCGAGTGCAATCGACCCGAGGGTGTTTGCCACTATCGGCAATATCCGTGCCGGCACGTGCACCGCTAGCCCCACGATGCAAACGCCTCACAGTGCGTATCGATGAATGACATGTTCTTTTAAAATCGTGACATCACTGTTGATAGTAGAAGAATAAACGGTGATTAAGCCATTATTCGCATGGGATAGGCTTGTCCCATCAGAAATCTTTACTACAATAGTCGAATCACGTTGGCATAGGTCGTTGGCCGCGCTAATTGGCAGAATCCGGTATCTGGGGTTGCTCGCCGTCGGTGGACTGAAAGGGCCATACTGGGAAATGACCAACATGCTGAGAACGAATTTCAAAATCCCGGTGTTGTCATCTTGTTGTCTTTGTTTTGGCAGGGCTGCTCCCTTATTTCATCTTCCAGATAATCGTTATGGCGATCCTGAGGCGTATGAACGGCGAATAAGGTGCATCCGGGGGCCAGTTTCGGCGGGCGTCTCAACTCCATTTTTAGGAGCGAATTATGAACTACGATCCAGCCGATACTGCGGTAGTATTCACTGATCCCCAGAACGACGTTCTCAGCCCGAACGGGAAGAACTGGGGCGTTCTTGGCGCAAGCGTGACTGAAAATAAGACTGTCGAAAATATGCTGTCAATCTTCAGGGCAGCGAAAGCCGGGAAGTTCAGTGTTTTCATCTCCCCGCACTATTTTTACCCAACCGACACTCGGTGGCAATTCAATGGGCCGCTTGAGACGGGTGAGTTTCAAACGGGAACGTTCGCGCGAACGGGCGCGCTGAACCTGAGCGGGTTCCAGAAGTCGGGGGCCGACTGGCTGGAGGAATTCAAGCCATTCATTGACGATGGCGAAACTATCGTTGTGAGCCCACATAAGGTTTTCGGTCCACAGACCAACGATCTAACGCTGCAACTTCGCAAGCGCAATGTGCAGAAAGTCGTGCTTGGCGGCATGCTAGCTAATATGTGTGTCGAAGCTCATCTACGCGATCTGATCGAGCAAGGTTTCGAAGTGACCGTCGTCGCCGACGCCACGGCGGGGCCGCGCCATCCGACGTGGGGCGACGGCTATAAGGCAGCACTTGTGAACTACGCGTTTCTCGCACACGCTGTGGTCACGACTCAGGACGTCGTGAAAGCCATGACGCAAGGGTAGTTACTACGGCGCCGATTTTGGGCGTCCTCTACACGATGCGTATGACATAAGCCCACCAGTCCGGTTTCTGGCGCGCATCTCGGCCTTATAGCAAGTTCCTGCGCACAGTATCGACATCGTAAAAGAAAGTTTCCATACCTTGATTAGTTCTGCCAGCGTCGCTCACTGGCATGGAGCTCGGATGAGTACCAACGACCAGGAAATGCAGATGCTCGCAAGTCGTCCGCCCCAGACTGGACAGGCGTTCGACTATCTGCCGATCGGACTATTTGGATCGGTCATGGGTCTGGTTGGACTCGCTGTTGCGTGGCGCGCTGCTTCGCAGATGTATGGCGTGCCGGGTTCGATCGCTGATGGCATCGGAGCTGTCGCCGTCGCGGTCTTCGTCTCGCTGGTTCTTGGATATGGTTGGAAATGCCTGACTGCCTGGCACGCGGTGAAGACGGAGTTTGGGCATCCGATTGCCGGCTGTCTGTTCGGAACGGTAGCAATCAGTCTTCTGCTGCTGCCAATCGTTCTGGTACGTGTAAGCCATGAACTTGCGTTCGGCATGTGGGTATTGGGTGCCGTCGGCATGGTGTTTTTAGCGTGGCTCATCGTCAGCCGATGGATAAGTCGCCGCCAGCAGTTGCCCCACGCTACTCCTGTGTGGATTATTCCGGTTGTTGGCATGCTCGACCTGCCATTGGCGATGCCCGCGCTCGGTCTACCAGCCACTTCGGAACTCGGCGTATTCGCACTCGCGGTTGGGCTATTCTTCGCCGTGCCAATCTTTACGCTGATCTTTGCGCGATTGTTGTTCGAGGACCCAATGCCGGACGGCTTGCGACCGACATTGATGATTCTCGTTGCGCCGTTTGCCGTCGGCTACTCGGCCTACATCGCGGTGACCGGTAGCCATGATCTGTTCGCGGAAGCACTCTACATGCTGACTTTGTTTTTCCTCGCGGTGCTGTTTGGACAAATGCGCTATCTTGCAGCCTGCTGTCCCTTTCGTCTTGCATGGTGGGCTGTCAGCTTCCCTCTCTCAGCGTCGGCGATCTGCTCTCTCAGAGTTGCAAGAGAGAGCCCCGGTCGTATCACCAATAGCATCGCCTTGCTTCTACTTTGTATCGCCAGCCTTGCTATTCTTGGTATCTTCCTGAGGACTTTGAAGGGGTTACTCTCTGGCGAATTGCGCACCTTGAGCACCTAGACATTGCGTATGCAGGGAACATGCAGTATCTATTTAGAGGAAGGGCGAATGCACCAAGCCGACCCCCTTCCGCCGTTGACCATTTCATGATCAAACGGCCGCAATAACGCGCACATCGGGCATTGGGAAAGGCACCGCGGGAGAAAGCTACGACACCGCCCTTGCGCCGATGCTTTCCATTACCGCGATGGCATGATCGATGTGCACCTTGGTATGTGCAGCATTCATCATGAAACGCAGTCGTGCTTGTCCGAGTGGCACGGCCGGAAACTGGACTGAGTCGACGTGGACACCTTCTTCACGCAGCACCTTGACGTAACGCGCGCACAGTTCCGTCTCGCCGATCAGCACGGGGACGATTGCCGTCTCGGTCGACAACAGCTGGTATCCGAGCGGGCGTATACGATCGATGAAATAACGCTGGTTGTCCCACAGTTTTTGCCGCCGTTGCGGCTCTTCGGCCAACAGGTCGAGCGCAGCAAGTAGGGCGCTAGCCTGGTCCGGCGGCGGCGGGCAGGTAAAACCATAGGCGGAACTAGTAAGCCGGATCACGTCGGCCATATCGCGATCGACTGCCACGAACCCCCCAATGGCGCCAAAGGCCTTGCTCAACGTGCCCATCTGGATGATATGGGGGCTGTAGCAACCGAAATGTTCCGAGGTGCCCCCGCCATGCTCGCCTAGTACGCCGGTAGCATGCGCATCATCGATATACAGGATGGCGCCATAGCGCTCGGCCAGCGCCACCAGGTCCGGCAGGGGGGTAATCGTCCCTTCCATGCTGAACACGCCGTCGCTGACGATGATTGGTGTGGTGCGGTCCCCCTTCTGCAGGAGCGACTCCAGATGATTCAGGTCGCGGTGTCGGTAGGTGTGCCGCAGTGCGCCGGACATCTGGATGCCTTCCCGAATGCTGACGTGATTGAACTCATCCGAGTAGTAAGCATATTTCCGGCGAGTCTTGGGGCGGTAGCCGTGTAAGCGCGCCAGCGTAGCGGCTTTGACCAGCGTCGAGAGCACGCCGAGATTGGTCATGTAGCCGGTCACGAACAGTACTGCGTCACTTTTGTGCTTGAGTGCACCCAGGCGTGCCTCGAGTTCGCGGTAGACCTCTAGATCGCCGCCCAGAAGGCGCGACTCGCAGTTACCGACGCCATAGCGATCGAGTCCCTGCTTGGCGGCAGTCACCAATCGGGGATGATTCGCCAGTGCCAGATAATTGTTCGAGCTGAACGAAACGAATTGACGCCCATTTGAAATGAAGGTGGGATCCGGCAGTGTTGCGTGAACGTCAGATACGTGGTGAATAGTGTGGCTCTCCAGCCATTGGGCGATTTCGCTTAAGTCATGCATGATATTTTTCGTTTCGGCGCCGCCGCAGATCGTGCGTGTGCGCACAGACGCGCGGCGCCTCGTCGTTGTCGCTGAGGCGGGTGGTCTCTGCTTACGCGCGGCGGCAACGTTAGTCGTGCGCCTTGTATTGTAGTCGTCGACGGGACAGGCGTCGCGATATGCCGGGAGGCGCGCGTATTGTAAACAGAATTTCCTACAGAATATTACGGCATAAACCCGCAGGCACGGTGCCTAGGGAAGATGGGCGGTTGTGCAGATGAGCAAGTGAAAAGACGGAGGCAAAGCAGCAAGCCCTGCCTTAGCCGGGCAGTTTCGCCCACCGTCGCGCGAATTCATCGCATCATCCAGGCGCCTGGCCACTTCGAGCATCCCGTTTGGGCCGCCTTGCTCTAACAGGGCCGAGGATGTCGAACCATCAATCGCCATAGCCACCCAAAATTCCCACCGCCTCGGACCACTCCGCGGTTTCCTCCCTCGAGGCTTATCCTTCGCCCGCCCGCAGGCGCCGCGGCACGCTCACAGCCATGTGAATAAGGGCAGGCATCGAATAACCCTGAACGCTTATCGCCTCTCGGGTCAAAAAAAACGGGCTTCAGGATAAACGGAAGCTTCTCATCGATCTCGGCTCAGGCTCCGTCGTCCCCCGCGCGGGCGGCCTGGACCGGCACTGGCGCAATACAAGGAGAAGCCGCTCGGGCAAAGCGCATTGACAGGTCAGCTTCGGCCGACGGGCGGCTTCTTCTGAGTTTGAACTCGTACGGCGGTTCCGCAAAGGCTCAGAAGAACAGTAGCGCGCGCAGTTCGATGCTTCGGCGTGGCTGCGCATCAGGCGGCGAGTACGGATCATCGAACGCCGTGTGTGCAGTCAGCCGCGCGACATCGTCGCCCGCCGAATCGTAGATTTTCAGCAGCAGCACTTCGTCCGGCGACATCAGCGGAAAGTAGTACCAGCGGTGCCGCGGGTTGAACACGAACGCATACGTCTCGCCGACCTTGTCGCGATAGATGAGGTCCGACGGCACGAGGTCATTGAGCGAGATACTGCGCGAATCGCACAGTGCGAGCGGAGACGACTCGACTCTCCCTCCGATCGGCCGCCACAGATTGACGATCGCGACGCGGCCTTTCAGCAGATCTTCCGCCTCATGCGGTGGAAGATGATCGCGCACGCGGCGCGGGCCCGACAGGAAAGTCTGATCGTTGTGGATGAACTTGACGGGTTCGCGCACCCCGTCGGCCCGCTCGGTCCGGCCATCGCGCAGCGTGTGATCGAAAATCAAGGTGCGCTTTGCGCCCGTCGCCCGTTTGAGCAGCGTTTCAGACTCCGGGTAATAAACGCGTTCGATCGCCGTCGGGTCGGAAAAATCGTTCAATGCACTTGCGTGATGGTGTAATTCGAAGCCGTTACGATCGAGCGACAAACCACCCGGCGGCGGCGCTATGCGCGCGTTGCTGACATTCACGCGCTGCGTCCGGTAGACGCCGCTACGCAACGGCGCACCATCGGGCGGCTCGTACGCATAGGTGGCGGGCTTTTCGCCGTTCGCAACCAGATAGTTCAACGCGGCCTCGACGACGGCCGGCTGCTCGATAACAATATCGTTCATTGCCTGCGCTCCATAACAGAGATTCGACACGCACCATTCACTCAGGCGCGAATTCTCCCAGTGCATGAAACATGTCTAGCGTGTATCCCAGATTGAAGTACCCTGCGCGCGCGTAATTCGCAATGCGTTCGAGCCGTTCCGGGTCGTTGCCGACGGCAGCATGCGGGCTTTCTTCTGGGGCTGCTGCGTGACTGGAGCCGATATCCGTGCGCTGCCGGACCACCGCAAATCGGCGGAAGATGGCGTGACCCATCGACATGGTGCGCCCTCCTGTTCGTTACGTTCATTGAATCTAGTCACCCAAAAGCGCTTTCACAAACAAGCATTTATGCAATGCTTTTTAGCGTGGCGTGCACTTAGGCAGCGGCACTCAAGGACGGACCCGGTCGGAATAGATCGAGCCTGGGCGGTCGGGCGCCTAAGCCGACAACAGGCGACGAACTCGCGGCACGACTTCTTCCGCGAAGCTGCGCATATCCGCCTCGAACGGTTGGAACTGAAGCATGAACAGTTCGATACCCGCGCGATGAAACGCCGCGATGCGCTGCGCGACCGTGTCGTAATCGCGGACGAGTCCCGCTGCTGTGCCGCCGTTCGATCCGACTCGAGCCGATCGCGCAAAAGTTTGAATCATGACCACGTTCGGATCGATGTTCGCCTTGTGACGCTCGCGCAGCGGCTTGTCGAGTTCGGCCAGCTCGAGCGCTCGACGCCAAAGCGCGCTGCGGGACAACATGCGCATCCTATATGTTTATCTGAATTTACTATTTAGCGCCCGCATAACGCAGTGTTAGCCTCGACGGGTTCGTCCACTGACGCGCGTTCATCGCCGCGTCTGTTGCGGCATGCATTTCTCCATCGAAACGGATTTCCGCAAGGAGCTAACATGAGCGTCGAATTCATCGGCATGATCCAACAGCGCAAGGTATCGGAAACGCATCTTCCACAAGGCCCCGCTATCGACACCGACTATGTGCGCGCCTTCGCGCAGGCGCACGAGAACGCCGGCTTCGATCGCATCCTGGTTCCGCACAGTTCGACGAGCCCCGATGCGACGATCACGATCGCTTACGCGGCGAGCGTGACATCGAAGGTGCATTTCATGCTCGCACATCGTCCGGGGTTTGTTGCGCCGACACTCGCGGCCCGGCAAATCGCCACGCTCGATCACTTCTCAGGCGGACGGCTCGCCGTGCATTTCATCTCCGGCGGCAGCGACGAGGATCAACGGCGCGACGGCGACTTCCTGGGTCACGACGACCGTTACGCACGCACCGACGAATATCTGCAGATTCTGCGTCGCATGTGGACGGAAGATCAGCCGTTCGATCACGAAGGCCGCTTTTACCGCGTGGAAAAAGCCTTCTCCGAGGTCAAGCCGAAGCAATCGCCGCATGTGCCGATCTATTTCGGCGGCGCATCCGAGCCAGCACTGGCCGTCGCTGGCAAGCACGCCGATGTCTACGCGCTGTGGGGCGAATCGAAACAGCAGGTCCACGAACAGGTGACGCGCGTGCGGGCCGAAGCAGCGAAGCATGGCCGCAGCGTGCGCTTCTCCGTGTCGTTCCGCCCGATTCTCGCCGCGACGGAAAAGGCCGCATGGGAGCGCGCAGAACACATCCTCGAAGAGACGCGTCGCCTGCGTGTCGAACAGGGCTTCTCGCGCGGCGGTCCGCAACAGAGCGAAGGGGCGCGCCGCCTGCTCGCTGCATCAGGTGAAGGCGTGCGCGCGGACGAGCGTCTCTGGACCGCCGTGGCGAAAGAAATCGGCGGACGCTCGAATTCGACGGCACTTGTCGGCACGCCTGCTCAGGTTGCACAGACGCTTGCCGAATATCATGAACTCGGCGTCACGACCTTCCTGATTCGCGGCTTCGATCCCTTGGAAGACGCCATCGACTATGGCCGCGAACTGATTCCCGCGACCCGCGAACTTACGTCCCGCGCACGCCGCGCCGCCTGACAGGAGCGATCATGAGCACCGCACTCGCCGATCAACCGTCGCTCGCGCGGCGCGACACCCCCGTGCGCAAGTTCTGGTTCGACGATGAACATGAACCTCAGCGCTCGCTTGCCGAAGAACGTCTGCATCGCCAGCAACGTCTCGCGGGCGCGTTTCGACTGTTCGCACGATATGGCTTCGCGCAAGGGCTCGCGGGGCATATCACCGCGCGCGATCCCGAATGGACCGATCACTTCTGGGTCAATCCGTTGGGCCGGCACTTCGGCCGCATGCGCGTGTCGGATCTGCTGTTGGTGAATCGCCACGGCGAGATCGTCGTCGGCGATGGGCCCGTGAATCAGGCTGCATTTGCGATTCATGCGGCGATTCACGAGGCACACCCCGATGTCGTCGCGGCCGCTCATACGCATTCGCTGTATGGCAAGGCATGGTCGACGCTCGGCCGCAAGCTCGATCCGTTGACACAGGACTCTTGCGCGTTCTACCAGGACCACGCCCTGTTTGATGATTTTCGCGGCGTCGTGCTCGATACGACGGAAGGCGCGCGCATCGCGGATGCGCTCGGCTCTCGCAAGGCCGTGATCCTGAAGAATCATGGCATCCTGACAGCGGGTCCGACAGTCGAAGCGGCTGCATGGTGGTACATCGCGCTCGACAACGCGTGTCATGCGCAACTGCTCGCGGAAGCGGCGGGCACGCCGCAGCCGATCCCTCACGATATGGCAGATCTCACGCATCAGCAGGTCGGCCGCGCAAACGGTGCGCGTCATGCATTCGACAGCCTGTATGAAGGGCTGATCGAAAGCGAACGGGAGTTGCTCGACTGATGGCCATTCACAAACTGCGGCACTTCGTCGGAGAGATTGCAGAACTCGTCGATGCCGGCGTCGATGAAGCCGGGCTGCTCCATCGGGGCGCGCTTGCGCTGCGCGAACTGATCCGCGTTGACGACTGGCTGCCCGATGCCTACGCGCAGCCGTCCCTCGAACGCTACCAGCAATTTCTGCTCTACGCCGATGCGCGGCAACGCTTCAGCGTCGTCAGCTTCGTGTGGGGCCCGGGCCAGCAGACGCCGATTCACGATCACACCGTGTGGGGACTCATCGGTGTGCTGCGCGGCGCGGAACTTGCGGCACCCTATGCGCGCAACAACGACGGCGCGCTACGCGCGGCGGGTGCCGAAGTGCGTCTCGAAGCGGGCGATGTCGAAGCGGTGTCGCCCGCCATCGGCGACATTCATCGCGTGCGCAATGCGTACGACGACCGCACGTCCGTCAGCATCCACGTTTATGGTGCCAACATCGGCGCGGTGCGCCGCTCCACCTATCCGCCAGGCGAGCGGCCCAAGCCCTTTATTTCAGGCTACTCGAACGACACACTCCCCAACCTGTGGGATCTCAGCAAGGAACCGCATCTTTCATGACGTCATATCCCGTCCGCACATCTGAAGACGTGCGTGAAGCGCTGCTCGCGCGCCGCGAAATCGCGCTGCTCGATGTCCGCGAAGAAGACCCGCACGCGCAGGCTCATCCGCTCTTCGCCGCGAACCTTCCGTTGTCGAAGATCGAACTCGATGCGTACACACGCTTGCCGCGCCGCGACGTACCGATCGTGCTGTTCGATGCAGGCGAAGGACTTGCGACGCGCGCCGCGGACAAGCTCACGTCCCTCGGATACACACAGATCGCGCTGCTGGCGGGTGGACTCGACGGATGGATTCGCGCCGGCGGCGAAGTGTTTCGCGACGTCAACGTGCCGAGCAAGGCTTTCGGCGAATTCGTCGAAGCCCAGCGGCATACGCCTTCGCTTTCCGCCGAGGCGGTCGGAGCCTTGCTTGGAAACGGTGACGACGTCGTCGTGCTCGACGCGCGCCGCTTCGACGAATATCAGACGATGAACATTCCCGGCAGCATCAGCGTGCCCGGCGCGGAACTCGTGCTGCGCGCGCGGGCGCTCGCGCCGGACCCTAAGACGCGTGTGATCGTCAATTGCGCGGGGCGCACACGCAGCATCATCGGCACGCAATCGCTGGTCAATGCAGGGCTGCCGAATCCCGTCGCGGCGCTGCGCAACGGCACTATCGGCTGGACGCTCGCGGGGCAGACGCTGGAGCACGGCAGCAGCCGTCGGTTCGACGCCGAGGCTGGTCTCGATCAGACGAACCTCGATGCATCGCGCACCGCAGCGCGCGCGCTCGCCGACCGCGCGGGCGTCCAACGCACGACGCTCGATGAAGCCGCTCGCTGGGCGTCCGATCCGTCGCGCACCACGTATCGCTTCGATGTGCGTACGCCAGCCGAATACGAACGCGCGCATGCACCGGGGTTTCAGGGCGCGCCGGGCGGCCAGCTCGTGCAGGAGACGGACATGTTCGCGCCCGTGCGCGGCGCGCGCGTGGTGCTGTTCGACGATGACGGAGTACGCGCCAACATGACGGCCTCGTGGCTCGCGCAGATGAACATCGACGTCTATGTAATCGATGATGCTGCCGACCAGGATCTGACGGACAGCGGCGCCTGGCGCGGCGCAAAACCCGAGCCCGCGCATACACCTACCCTGTCCGCCGAAGAACTCGCCGCGCTGCTCGCCGATCCATCGAGCCGCACCGTGGTGATCGACGTTACGTCGAGCGCGAACCACGTGAAGGCGCATATTCCGGGTGCGCACTGGATCGTGCGTTCGCGCCTGTCGAACGATGTCGACGATCTTCGCGCGCTGCCCGACGCGAAACGTTATGTCGTCACCTGCGCGACCAACGCGCTCGCACCGTTCGCCGCACCCGAAGTCGCCTCGTTAACAGGTAAGCCCGTACATGTGCTGGAGGGCGGCACATCGGCGTGGATACGTGCGGGCTTTCTGACCGAATCGGGAGAGTCCCGGCTCGCTTCGCCGCGTATCGATCGCTATCGTCGTCCGTATGAAGGCACCGACAACGCGCACGAAGCGATGAACGCCTATCTGGAATGGGAATACGGCCTCGTCGCGCAACTCGATCGCGACGGCACGCATGGCTTTTTCGTGGTCTGATCGGGGATCAGGCGGCGCGCGACAGACGTGCCGCCTTGAAGCTTTGTTCGACGCTTTCCGCGAGCACGCCGAGCGCTGACTGCATCTTGCCCAACGCGCTCGAACGTACTATCCACACCGCAATTTCTGGTTTGAACTCGGCGATCTGAATCACGTCGAGCTGCGCGGCATGCGCGCTATTGCGCAGCAGCGGCAGCGGAACCAGCCCCAGGCCAACGCCATCTGCGACGAGCCCGAGCTGCAATTCGGTGCCGAGCGTTTCGAGGTTGAGCTTTAACGTGTAGCCTTGTGACGCGAGCGCCTGCTGCAAACCCGCGCGAAAACCGCAGCCATCGGGATTCAGCACCCAGCCATAGGATTGGCATTCCGCCAGCGTATGCGCGCGCTTCTTCAGGCTGCCCTTTTGCGCGACTACAGCCAGCTTCAGTTCGCCAAGCGTTTCGCCCGTTAGCGTATCGGGCAACGTACGGTTGGCCGGCAGCAGCACGATCGCGGCATCCAGCTCTCCTTCATCGACTCTCTGTAGCAGCGGATTGCCCCATCCAGTCGACACGCGCGCCTGCAACTCGGGATGCGCACCGCGCAGCGCATGGAGAGCCTTCAGCATGGCCACATCGGCGACCGTCTGCGCGACGCCGAGTCGCAACACGCCCGCGAGTGGTGCGTCGTCCGAGACCAGATGCCTGAGCGCGTCCACCTCGCGCACGATGGCACGGCATTGCTCGAAAACAACGCGGCCCATCGGCGTCGTCTTCAGCGGTTTCGTATTGCGATCGAGAAGCTCGACGCCGAGCGCCTCTTCG
This sequence comes from Paraburkholderia sp. BR10923, assembly GCF_040948765.1. Taxonomy (NCBI): domain Bacteria; kingdom Pseudomonadati; phylum Pseudomonadota; class Betaproteobacteria; order Burkholderiales; family Burkholderiaceae; genus Paraburkholderia; species Paraburkholderia sp. BR10923. The sequence goes on from NZ_JBFPKO010000010.1 coordinate 85,394, forward strand.
AAGTTCTGGATGCGGCGCGTGACGGCAGGTTGCGTCAGCGCGAGAGAGTCGGCGGCCTGACTCAGCGACTGGCTGCGCACGACGGCAACGAAGGCCTCGATTTCATCGAGTTTCATGGCTGGTCTTGTCTTCAAATGAAGTATTGATAGAGCGACACTAGCCTGCAACCGCCCGTACGCTCAAGCGGTATTTCCAGCTTTCCGTTTTCCTCTCACGCATATTAGCAAAGAAGAACAATGCGTTTGTCTTATAGAACCTGCGATCGTATCGTGTGTTTTTATCCAACCACCTCATGCTGCGCTCCTCATGCCCTTCCTTCTCAAGCGATTTCTGCAAAGATTTTCCGGCCTTCTGATTTGCGCGATCGTCGCGAGCGCATCGCCTGCCGCGCTGGCGGACACGACGCTTAAAGTCGGCGACCAGCAGTTGCAGACGCGCGGCATACTCGAAGCGTCAGGCCAGTTGAAGGACGTGCCGTACAAGATCGAATGGTTCAACTTCCCTGCTGCGCAACCGCTAGGAGAGGCGCTCAATGCGGGGGCAATCGATGTCGGCGGGCTCGGCGATGCGCCGCTGATCTTCGCGTACGCGGCGGGCGCCCGAGTGCGTGCAGTAGCCGCAACGCGCTCGACGCCGACCGATCTCGCGATCATCGTGCCTGACGCATCACCGATCAGAACGGCCGCCGATCTCAAGGGCAAGCGCATCGCGACCACGCGCGGCTCGATCGGCCATTACCTCGCGATTGCAACGCTCGAACGCGCGGGCATCAAGCTCTCGGATGTGTCGCTGCGCTTCATGCAGCCCGCCGACGCAAAAGCTGCGCTCGCGTCCGGTAACGTCGACGCGTGGTCCACGTGGGATCCGTATGTCGCGCTTGCCGAGCAGCGCGATCACGATCGCAGCATCGCGAATGGCGTCAATCTGTCTTCTGGCCTTAGCTTCCAGGCTGCGACGGAAACGTCCATCAAGGACAAGCATGCCGAAATCGCCGATTTCCTCAAGCGCGTCGCGGCCGGTCAGCGCTGGGCGCTCTCGCATCCGGACGAAGTGGCCGCGATGCAATCGAAAGTGACGGGCTTGCCGCCCGAAGTGTTGATGACCGTCTATCAGCGCGCGCAACTGCATCCCGTCGTCATCGACGATGGCCTCATCGCCGAACAGCAAAAGACGGCCGATCTCTATCACCGTGCGGATGTGATCAAGACACCGCTCGATGTCACGAAGAGTTTCGATCGGCAATTTCCGCTTACCGCACAGTGAACCGACCGACCATGACCAGGCGTCAACCCGAAGGCGCGCTTGCCGATGTGGAGCGCGACGCCGATGCGCTTCAGGCGCTCTCCGACCTCGACAGTCCGCAAGCCGATGCGTGGCTCGCCGCGCTGACAACCGAATTCGGCGCAGGCGCCGCCGCGCTCGACGCCGGCCCGATCTTCCCGCATGAGAACCTCGCCCGTCTGCGTCGCGCGGGTCTGCTTTCGCTGACCGTGCCGCGTGCGCTCGGCGGACGCGAGGCCACACTTGCACAAGCGCTCAAGGTGATTCGCGCGGTAGCGCGCGGCGAACCTTCGACGGCGCTGATTCTCGTGATGCAGTGTCTCTATCATCTGCGTTTGCAGGCCAATCCGAACTGGCCGATAGCGCTGAAAGAACGCATTGCGCGCGATGCCGTCGAACGCGGCGCGCTGATCAACTCGTTGCGCGTCGAGCCCGAACTCGGCTCGCCGTCGCGTGGCGGCCTGCCCGCCACGGTTGGCCGCAGCGAAGGCGATCACTGGATACTGAACGGCCGCAAGCTGTATTCGACGGGCAGTCCCGGCCTGACCTGGTTCGCCGTGTGGGGACGCACGGACGAAGCGGCACCGCGAGTCGGCACGTGGCTCGTTCATCGCGACACGCCCGGTATCCGTTTTGGCGAGCCGTGGAATCATCTCGGCATGCGTGCGACGGGCAGCCATGAAGTGATCTTCGATAACGTACGCGTACCGTTCGAGCAGGCCGTCGATCTTCAACCGCCCGGCCCGACCAACGGCATGGACCCGGTGACGAGCCTGTGGATGAACGTGTTGCTGCCATCGATCTACGACGGCATCGCACGTTCCGCGCGCGACTGGTTCGTGCAGTGGGCGGCGCAACGCGTGCCTTCGGGACTGAACGCCCCGCTATCGACGCTCGACAGTTTTCAGCAGACGGTGGGGCGCATCGATGCGCTACTGTTCAACAACCGCGTTCTGCTCGATGCAGGCGCAGCCGGCCAGATCGGCACGGTCGAAGCGCCGACCATCAAGTATCTCGTCAGCCAGCACGCTATCGATGCCGTCGAACTCGCACTCGAAGCGAGCAGCAATCCTGGCCTCAGTCGCAACAACGCACTGGAGCGCCACTACCGCGACGTGCTGTGCGCGCGCATTCACACACCGCAGAACGACACCGTGCTCGGCAATCTGGGCCGCGCCGCATTCACCACCACTTCACCCACGAGGAGCGAACCCAGATGAGCGTCGAATTCATCGGCTATGTGAGCCATCAGGAAGCGAGCGAGATTCATTTGCCGAAAGGACCCGCCGTCAATCCGCCGTACATTGCCGCCGTGGCGCAAGCGCATGAATATGGCGGCTTCGACCGTGTGCTGATTGCGCATTCGAGCGCGTCGCCCGACGGCTTTCAGATCGCCTCGTTCGTCGCGCAACAGACAAAGCGCCTCGGCATCCTGCTCGCGCATCGTCCGGGCTTCGTCGCACCGACACTCGCGGCACGTCAGCTTGCTACGCTCGATCATTTCAGCGGGGGACGCACGGCCGTCCATATCATTTCGGGCGGCGACGACGTCGAGCAGCAGCGCGACGGCGATTTTCTGTCGCACGACGAGCGCTATCGGCGCACGGACGAATATCTCGACGTCGTCAGGCGTTCATGGACGAGTGAAACACCGTTCGATCACGAAGGCGCCTACTATCGTGTCGCGGGTCACAAGTCGCAGATCCGTCCGTTGCAGCAGCCGCATTTGCCCGTGTACTTCGGCGGCTCGTCGGACGCCGCAATCGAGGTCGCGGGCAAGCATGCCGATGTGTATGCGCTGTGGGGCGAATCGCTCGCCGCCGTCGAAGAAACGATAGCGAAGGTGCGCCAGTCTGCTGCGCGCCATGGACGGGAAAAGCTCATCCGCTTCAGCCTGTCGCTTCGCCCGATCATCGCCGCGACGGAAGAGGCCGCATGGGCGCGCGCCGAGTCGATTCTGGAGCGTGCGAAGGGTGTCGTCGCTGCGTCGCCGAATTTCACGCGCAGGCCAAAGGAGCCGAAGAATGTCGGCGCATTGCGATTGCTCGCTGAGGCGGACAAGGGAAGCGTGGTCGACACGCGTCTGTGGACGGGAATCACTGCACTCACGCGGGCAGCGGGAAATTCGACGTCGCTTGTCGGCACACCGCAACAGGTTTCCGACGAGCTGGTCGAATATCACAAACTTGGAGTAACGACCTTCCTCATTCGTGGATTTGATCCGCTCGAGGATGCATTGGCCTACGGGCGTGATCTACTGCCGCTCGTACGCAACGCGGTCGCAGAGAGCAACCGGACGCGAGAAGCCCTTCCCGCTTAGCTCATTTTCCGCACTCTCCGCAAACGCAGCGCGCCGAAGCCGGCGCGCTGCGCTCCTCCATCAAGCCAATACGTCGGCAAACACCCGCGTAGCAAACCGGTCCGAGTTCGCCCCCGAATTCAACACGCCTACGGATTTCAGATCGTCGGCGTACAGCGAGATCTCTTTCTTGAAGGCATCGCCCACGGGATGATGGTGATCCGTGTGGCTCTTCAACATCTCCGTCAGTTGCGCGACGTTCGCGCCAGGCGCATTCGGCGCGAAGATCGCCGCGGCCTCGGCGGGATGATTCGCGGTCCATTCGGTGGCTTCCAGCAAGGCCTGCGTCAGCGCCTGAGCCGTCGCGCGGTCCTTGCGGACGAGGGAGCCACGAACGCCCAGCACACAACACACGCGGTTCGCATACTCGCCGCACAGGTTGTTCGACACTTCCTGCAGATGATCGGCCTCGCGCAATGTCCAGATGGTCGGATCGCCATCGGCGATTGCGTGCACTTCACCCTTCTTCAGCGCTTCACCCAGCAGCGGCGCCGGATACTGGCGCCAGTGCACGTCGTTGTCGGGATCGACGCCGATCTTCTTCAGCGAGACCGCGAAGAAGTTCTTTGCCGGGCTCGCCATGTCGCTCACGCCGACAGTGCGGCCCTTCAACCCTTGCAGATCGACGATGCCCGATGCGCGCGTCGCGAGCAGGCGCATGCAGCCGCCGTGGATGCCCGCCGTCAGCTTGACATCGAATCCCTGCTCCAACGGCTTGATCCAGCGCAGCGCCATGCCGACACCCGCGTCGGATTTCCCCGTAGCGATCGCTTCGAGCAGCTGGTCGGTCGAACCCGCGAAGTTGATCAGTTCGACCTGCAAGCCATGCTTGCGGAAAAACCCCTGCTGCACGGCGACGGGCACGGGCGCCGTGCAGATGGCGCCCGCATTCCATGAGAGTTTGAGCGGTTTCAATGCTTCGTCGGCGGATGCGCGCACGCCGGGCAGTCCGAACGTCGCGCCGCCGAGCGCCGCAGCGCCCATTGTCCATGCCGTGTTGCGCAGCCAGGTGCGGCGCGCGGCGTTCGATGGTGTGTTGTCGCCTGAATGCTTCATCGCGTGATTTCCCCTAAGTAATGGTGTTTTGGTTACGCGCCGCTCAGGTGTCGAGGCCGAGCAGCCCCAGCACTTCGCGGCGCAACCTGACGAGATCGGGGTCGTCGCGATGGCGCGGATACGGCGCGTCGTTGCGCACTTGCGAGACGATGCGCGCCGGGCGTTCGCTCAGCACGATCACCCGGTTCGCGACATACAGCGCTTCTTCGACGTCGTGCGTGACGAGCAGCATCGAAAAGTTTTCGGCCTGCCAGAGACGTACCAACTCGGCCTGCATCCGGATGCGCGTCAACGAGTCGAGCTTGCCGAACGGTTCGTCGAGCACGAGAAGTTGCGGATCGTTGACGAGAGCGCGTGCGAGCGCCGCGCGCTGCGCCATCCCTCCCGAGAGCTGATGCGGAAAGGCTTTCGCGAACGCCGACAGGCCCACGAGTTCGAGCGCGGCATCGATACGCTTTGCCGCATCGCGCCGCGCACCCTGAGCCTGCGGACCGAGCGCCACGTTGTCCCGCACCGTACGCCACGGAAACAGCGTCGGGTCCTGGAACACGACCACACGCGACGGATCGGGTCCTGTGACGGTTTCACCGTCCGCATGAATGACGCCTTGCGCGGGTGCATCGAGACCCGCCACGAGCCGCAGCAAGGTGGACTTCCCGCAACCGCTCGGTCCGAGCAGCGCGACAAATTCGCCGGGTTCGATTGTCAGACTGATGTCGTCGAGCACGGGCAGCGCTTCACCGCGCAGCGCAAACCGATGTGTGACGTTGCGCACGTCGATGCGCGCGCCCTGCTTCGCGTGAGACGTGTGAGACAAAGAAGCGGCTACCATTTCAGCATTCCTTTTTGCCAGATGAGCAATCGGTCACGAACGCGGAACAGCAAGGTGATCAGGCCGGAACACATCAACGCCATCACCAGCAGCGCGGCGTACATGTTCGGATAGGCAGCCCACCCCTGCGCCCATTGCAGATACCAGCCGAGTCCCGCTTTCACGCCCATCATCTCCGCGACGATCAACACGGCGAACGAGGCACCAAGTCCCATGAACAGCCCGACGAAAACAAGCGGCAACGCAGCGGGAATCGCAACGCGCAGGATCAGAAACGACGGCTTCGCGCCGAGCGTGCGCGCCACGTCGTAGAACGCGGAATTGACGCTCGCGACGCCCGACCACGTGAGCACCGCAACGGGAAACGCCGTCGCCAGCGCGATCAGGAACACGCTCGCGCTGAAACTCGACGGAAAGAAGAAGAACGCAAGCGGCAGCCAGGCAGCAGCCGGCAGCGGACCGATCAGCCGCAGCACAGGATGCAGCCAGTAGCCGACTGCCTTCGACCAGCCGATGCTCACGCCGATCACGAAACCCGTCAGCGCGCCCAGCACGTAGCCATATGCGAGCAATTCGAACGAATGTGCGACGCTCGCTGCGAGGCGTGGGAGGTCGTCGGCAAAAACGGCGATCAACGCTTGAGGCGGCGCAAAGAATGGCCGCGGCAGCCATTCGAGTTGCGCGGTGACGACTTCCCATGCGGTCAATCCGATGGATAGCGCGAGCAGCCACGGCGCACCGTTGAGCCATGCTTCGACGCGCGCGCTTCGGGTCTTGCTCGTACGCCAACCCGCGATGCCTATGGCAAGCGACAATGCCGCCAACAGCAGCTTCAGAATCGACAGCTCGCGTGTATAAGGCCAGTCGTCAAGCGCGGGCCACCATCGTGTGACGGCCGCGCCGCCGAGCCAGCCGAGCGCGGCCACCAACGCGACCAGGCGTTTGCCGTGCTCGCGTGCGTCGCGCTTGTCCTCTTCTGCGACACCAGCAAGCTCAAGCGTTTGTGTTTGCGTGGACATGTCATCGTGCTCCGTCGATCAATCCAGGTTTATGCGCTGGCAAGATGCGTCTCCGAGATCGCGCGCACGTCGATGCGGCGCGGCAGGATCGCATCCTGATGCGCACGATCCGCGACTTTTTGCAGTGCTGCGATATCGGCGTCGGTGACGAAATGCTGCTTGAGCGACGCGCGCTGCGTGATCTGCCTGGCGGCATCGAGCGGCGAGCGTGTGAGCGTCGCGTAGATTTGCGCGTAGGCGTCGGGATTCGCGAGCGCCCAGTCGCCCGCACGTTGATAGCGAACGAGCACGTCAGCGATAGCGGCACGCTTGCGCGGATCAGTCAGCGATGCGCCCGAAGCGGTGATAAAGCCCAATCCGCTATTGATGCCCGAGCCGTCGCGTAGGATGCGGCCGCCACGTTGCACAGCGATGCCGTAGTACGGATCAAAGGTCGCCCACACTTCGATCGCGCCGGATGCGAAGGCCGCAAATGCATCTACGGGTAGGATGAAGCGCACCGTCACGTCGTCTTTCGTGAGTCCGGCTTCCGCGAGTGCACCGTATAGCTGAAACTGCGAAATGCTGCCGCGTGCCGACGAAACGAACACCGTGCGGCCTTTCAGATCCGCGATGGTGCGGATGGTCGATTTCGGTGCCACCAGAATGCCGAGTTGAGCGCCCGAACCGATGCGCGTCGCCACGATCTTCAGCGTCGGGTCGCCGACGGCAGCCGCCAGCACTGGCAGGTCGCCCGCTGGCGCGAGATCGACGGAGCCCGCGCGCTGCGCTTCGAACAACGGCGCGGCGCCCTGGAAGTTGGCCCATCGGAACGCGTAGGGCGCACCGTCGAGTACCTTCGCCGCTTCGACGAGCGCGCGCGTGCCGCCCGCCTGATCGCCGAGCACGATGGTTACATCGTCTGCCGCACGGGCGTTACGTGCGCCTGTCAACGCACTCGCCATTGCAAGCGGCGCGGCGGCAAGCGAACGCAGCACACGTCGGCGCGAATGCACCGACGTTGATAAAGACGTTGGAACAGAGGCGGTCATAAGTCCTCGCTGTGCATATTACGCACAGCGTAACGACGACTGTCCGCCTTGAGAATTATTCAATTTCGATATGTTTATATCGACTCAATATTTATCGTTTGCATTTTCTTCGGGGTATGCGGGCTTGGTGGAAATCAATCGACGTTCACCGTCTACCGACTGCGCGTCCCGGTCCGACTGTGGCCTGAAGGCCGACGTTTTTACGAGCGCAGTAAGCAGGTGCTCGAAGAATATGCTGATGCCATCGCCGACGTGCGCGGGCAAACGCAGCGACCGGTCGGCAGATTGGCAATCAGCGCGCCGATGGGCCTTGGTGAACTGTCCAAGGCACTGCGTAGTGTCAGGCATGGCAGAGAAGCGTTCGCGGAGCGGCAACCGGCCCGCTCCTGAAAGCGGATGGAAGCCGCTCACCAGACGGGGTTCTCGTCGCCGCGTCGCCCGAGCGAAACGGCCCGTATAGCAGCTTAACTGCACTCGGAAGACGTACCGAGCCGAATTTGTACGGTGAAGCGCAGCGCGCCGGGGCCCTCATTTACCGTCAACTTTGCGTGTTACAACTTACGGCAACAAATTCACCGAATAGCTTCCAAACGGAAGGTTTGTGGTTTCTTCCACACAACAAACATTGTGGAGTTCAGCAATTAATGTCGCTGTTTTCCAACCAATTCTTGTCGTTTTAGGCTCCAAAACCGACCTCAGAAGAGGTGCAAAGTAGCCAAGGCCAAGCAATTCGTGTCGCGTTGATACGCGGACGCTTAGAAAATCGATGGACTGGCCCTAACTCGAACACTGTCGGCTCGTGGCACTTGAGCCACGCGCTCGCATAGACAACGAGGGCAAAGCTCGCCGCGTGACGTTCCGGAAAGCCATACTCCCCGAAGCCCTGGTATCTGCGCGAAAATCTGCTCGGCGAACTGCTGGTCATAGCCGCGCTCGAGCATGCCGTTGACGATTTTCTCGTGATAGGCCTTACGTCTCCACGCCGCCATCATGGCCGGCGCAGCTGGTCCGCTTCCCCAGCAGTGGAGCCGGCGGCCAACGTTGCGACCGGCATCACCTCACCGATCAGCTTCCGACGTGCGCTGCACTTCGTCAAAAGGATGCAGTTCAGCGGCTATGGGGGCGCCCGCCTGTTTGATTGTGAAAAACTGAACAACGGTCATTCGAATCTCCATTTTTGTCGAACCATCGCCAGCCAATCTAGTTGTCCCCGCTCTTGATCGAACACGTGTCCGGCGCGGCCCGCGGGTCAGAGCCCTGCACATCAACGGTTTTAGCCACAACACTGTCGTGCTGTATACCAATACTATGTTTACGATACTCTTCGATTCTCTGTATGCCGCTCTAGCAAAGAGACTTTCGTGGAGGTGTCATGCAAAAATTGAAAATTGCGCTGGCTACTATACTTTGGGGGCTGCTCATCGGCTGTTCTCAAAAGCCCATTGAAGATAAGACTGGACCTGAGATCGCGGCTCTTAACCAGCAGGTTGAGGAGTTAAACAAACAGCTCCAACTCATGCAGCAAATCCAGAATAAATTGCAAACTCGTCTCGGTACGCTCGAGTTCTGGCATGACGTCGAAAACGATAGCTCTGCTATGCTCGACCCTGCATCAAAGTCGTATGGCGTGGCTAAAACCAATCTGGGGAACCTGCTAGTTTCCGTCGACAACATCACCCCTTACGGTGATGGCTATAAGCTCAGGTTGATGGTGGGGAATCCGAACATGGTTACTTACGACGGCGCTAAGCTAAAGGTTCAATGGGCGGAGAAGCCACGATGGGGTGATGCTAGTTTCGATAGCACAAAGTGGAATGCTTCGATCCAGTCAAAGGAAATCGACGTCGTTAATGAACTCCTACCGGGAGCTTTGAACCCGGTAGAAGTAGTGATTTCTCCCGCGACTGCAGCTCAGACGGATTACCTAACGCTTACGGCAACTCTGGACAAGTTAAGCCTACGTCGAACCAATCCTTGAGGACAAACTCGATCTCGCCTCATCAGGCTAGGCGCGGTTTTGACATGAGCGATATTGCCGACCATCACGCACCACCATCCTTCGCCGCTTGCGGGATGTGGACTTGCAGCGGACCCGCATTTCACAATACCCGGGGGCCATGAGTGACACCGTGGAGTCCGATTCTATTCACGAGCCTTCTGCAGCGGCACTACACTCGCGTCCTCTGAGGAGCCAGACTCTGCAGTAGCATCTGCTCCCGTCGGGGGCGACGGAAGTGGAAGCACCGCAGGGCGTTCCATTTGTGTTCTCTCGATCCGTCTCTCGCCGGGAAGCTCCTCAACTTCCGAAGTATTGAACTCAGCAAGACGACGTGAGACGTAGCGGCGGAGCGCTTCTACCGAAGGAGCCTCCGCGACACCTCGTCGAATTTCAAAGACACCGTCTTCAGCCTCCGAAAGCAACACGGTCAATGCAGCAACCCGCCGCCTAGCCCCGCGGTGTCTAAGATCGGGGCGAAACTGCTGATGCATCAATGACGATAGAAGTACGATTACGCCGAGCAAGCTAAGCATCGAATGATCCATTGCTTGCTGCACAAACGACGTCGCTAGAACGCCGCCTATCACCACCGTCGCAAACACCAGTAGAGCGTTCGTTCCGCCGGCCCACCTAGCCATCGATTCATTTCGCTTGAGTGCCTCCTTAACCTCGTCCGTTCGCGTCTGCTCCTCTAGGTTCGCATTAGGGTCAGCGAGCGCCGGAGCCTTCCTTCTGAACGAGATCCAACTCGTAACTCCGGATGCAAGCAGCGCCGCAATGGCCGCAACGACCGAGACGACGAAGCCGACATCAGGGATTTTCGGCACAAGCATTGCGATTGTATTCATGTCGACCTCTCCGTTGATCTAGCCGACTCGCGTCAAGACGCGATCCCGCCTGCGTTCCGCGCCTGACATGCGTGTTCAGGAAGCAGTTCTCGAAACGCTCCGCTAACGAAGCTCTATGTGCGCCTAGCATGGTCCCAATCAGCATAGTTCCGGAAATGAGGGTATGCATATATATTCCACCCTGATGACGTCGTCATCGAGTGCAACTCCATGCGCGCCGCGCGAAAGCCTCCCATGTGGCGGCTTCGGCGCGAGCAACCTGCCGTCGGCTAATTTAGTATGCAAGGGTCCGATCGCAGCGTGCTGGCAGGCTGCCGCTCGATAGTCTGCGCGATGACATCGTAGGCATCGTCTGCCCAGTTCTCCAGCTTCGCCAGCTCGTTGACGACGGCCAGCAATTCGCGCTGCCATTGCTTCAACTGCTCAGGCGCCGAAGACGGTCGCCATGGCAAAAACGGGCCGTCGGCATATAGCGCGCCGTCGAAGACAAGCGCCTCTACCTGCATGCGTTTGCTAACGCTAATGTTACTAGTCCTGCTAATGTTCGGTTTTGTCTCGCCGGACTTGCTAAAGCTATTTTTGCTAACCTGCTAATGTTCGTCTCGCCGCTGGCACGCGTTCGCAAGGCCGGTCGAGACGACCAGTTTAAGGTTGGGAAGATTCGCCCCTCCAGTCATCCGCTCCGGGGTATGGACGGACATCCAAACGGCAGTTCCACCGCTGAGAGCGGACGCACGGTTCCTCAATGCGCTGCTTTTTGTCCTATGATGTGAACTAACATCGAGTAAGGCATTACGAAAAGCGCCTCGAAGAACAGCGTCATCGGGGGTAACCCATGTTGCCGATCATCATTACAGTCGGGGTGCTTTCGCTTTGCAGGATTGCGATCGCTCGGACTTGCGCCTACACCTCGCGATGTATAAATAAAGACCGGCAGGGCGCCTGTGACGGCCCGCTCAGCAGCAATTCGTATGACCCGGATTCAACTGCGAACCCGTAAGGTCGAAACGGGAGCCCATATTCGCCCGACATGATTAACAACCCTAAGTGGCTGGAACTCCGCACAGGCCACCAAGGATCGTGGTCTCACAGCAATCGGATCTGACCGGTACGTGAATTATTGAGAGGCATAGACACGAACTACCTATCGTCGTCCGCAAAAATCCTCGAGGGATTGGAAATCCAGATTAGATGAAAGAGTTCCGTCGCCCGACAAAATCTGCTCTAGTGTTTTCTTCAGGTCTGGCGGAGCAAAGCGGCTTCTGTCGATTACCATAACTAGCAGCTTTAAGGCATGCAACGGGAATCGCTGGCCAATCTTCAGCTCGTTCATATCTTTAAGTAACTGATACGGGACGGTAATCGGCTTGAGCCACAGTTCAACCGTGCCAAGAGCATCAGAAAAATCCTTATCAGCAGCCACGGCTATTCGTGCCAAAGTCTCTGCTAGTCGTTCGCTTTCTAATGCTATCTTTTTTGGCCACACGCTTGTCAGAAACGGGCGTACTGCGATGCTCCAGTATTCGCTCTGCCTCCCATCAGCACCTTTCATCGCGCGATGCACTGCCTGCGCACAGGCCGCAAGTCCTTCCATCGGCAGCGCTCGTACGGCCCTCTGCAAGTCGGGCCGACTGAATAGGTCCGTCGCTTCCAATGCAACGAGCGTAAGCATGGATGCATAATTTACGCGCGCATCGCCGAACCGTGCGTAATGTTTAACTGCGTCAAGGAACGGTTTCTTCAATTCGACAAGCAAAGGCTTGTAGAGTCGAGGGGACCACAGATAACCCATCCATGCTGCGAACGCTTCCTCCTCGGAGGTCTGCCAGTCAAATAGAGGAAACAAGTTTGCTTGCGTCCAAGACGGGTCGACCCGAAAGAGGGCAACTACATTTGATGCGAGCAAAGTTCGTCCATGGCGAAATCTAACGGCTGTCGTATCGCAGACACGCGTAAAAATCGGAGCAATCACGGCAGGCAATCTGTCGTTGTCGTTCAACGGCTTGCTGAACCACCAGTTGAGTAGCGCTTGAGTGACTTGTCCCACAGGATGACTAATAGACGCCAAAACAGCTTCGTCTGTGCTGTCGAAGCGTTCGTCGACAGACAAATTTAGCACGCGTTCGCATAACGAAATGAACGTCTTCTCGTGCACCACCAGCTGCTTACCTACTTCATGTAACCACCACCCCACCGGCTGCATAACCTCTAAAACCTGAGCGTCGGGCATTGAACTGACACACGCGGCGAGCCATCGCCACGAGCGCCGAACGAGACTGTCACCGCTCCAGGTGTTCAAAGCCTCCGTCCATCGCTGCACAGGCCATATGTTCCGCGCCGAAAGGTCTAGCAACGATACAATTGCGACTGGTGAGTTCGTGCGGCACAGTTCTCTCCAGTCATCTTCTTTGAAGAATCCGGCCTCGGGCTTTTTCTGAAGCCAAGGAACTAATAAGTCGCGCGTTCGGGGGGCGAGGTCAATCTGCGGTTCATAATGATAATCTGGGTCGCCGGTACCACTCATCCAATGGCTGAACTCCTCCCGCTCGAATTTGTCGCCAATTTTCCATTGAGGATGCGCAGCTTCCAGCGCGGCAAGGAGGTTTGCGGCGTCGAGCGTAAGCGCACCATCTCCTGTTTTGAATTTTGCAAGCCGTAGCCACTGGCTGCTGTGCACGATTTCGTTCCACCGCTCGTCCTCTATATCTTCCTGAAACATATGTCTCGGAGGACCAGCTAGGATAGCCTGTTGCAGAAGCTCAGCAGTTCTTGGGTTCAGCCATCGCACGCTGGTTGCCAGAAGACGCATTACCTCGCGTTGGGTTTCAGTCGACCAGAGCCAAAAAGCATTGTCTTCCAAAAGCCAATTTACCCAAGTCCCCAATGACCGCTCGCCTTCCTCGCGCGCGGCGTTGAGGGCGAGTCTTACGAACGTCGGATACGATGTCTGCCACATAGTGTTCATGAGGTCGCGTGCGCGGTCCGGATTGCTCTGGAAGATTGCTGACCATGAGTCACGAACCAACTCTATGAGAAAGGTCCACTCGTTGTGGTGTCTGTTCTGCCAGTGCTCGAGTATTGATGGCATGTGCCACATACTGAGGTCACTGCGCTCATTCGCTTGGCCCAGCTCTCTCATTAAGTCCAACGCCTCTAGGAGTGACTCGCATGCGATACTGAACAATTTCGGGAGGGCGTTCTTCCACTCGTCCGAATCTCGAATGTCACCCAAAGTAGAGCGCAAATGGTCTTCGGTAAGCACCACTTCCGCCCTGACAATGAATCTGAGCTCTTCCTCTAGCGTTGCGTCCTCCGGCACTTCACTCGGAAGCCTGAACGGCTTCTGAAGAATTACGCGCGCTGTCAGGAACTGTTTAAATTCGATTCGCAAGGCGGTTGTCATGCCATCGCGCGCGAGGTTCTTCATCCAGTCGTAAATCTGGGAACTCAAATTGGACCGACCGACGAGACCAAGCAGAAGCAGATTCCACAATGTGCGCATTGCGGGCCGAGGGATTCCATTTGGCGTGTCGCTCTTGAATTGCTCAAGCTCTTCGCGTGTCGCAGTAGCCACCAGTTTGGCGGTATATTCCAGCGCACTTCGAAGCTGCCGAGCGAACTGCTCGGTAAGGTAGCCGCCTCGACTGGCGAACCAGAGCAGCAGTTCCGGGTTGTCGAGATGGCGTACTAGCCACTCAGAGAGATAAGACATTACGTGATCCATCGGGCGGGGATTGCTCCCGTCGCTGACGATGCTCATCCGTGGGGCCATGATGTACGGCATGGGGCGATTCGCTATGCTGAAACGGAGTTTCGAATCAACATTCGATTCGGGGGTTACACCAAATCTAGACAAATCTTTATGCTCGAACCTATCTTCGCAGAAGTGAGGTAGCCAATCCAACGTCGGAACAGGGGCGTGCTCCGCGAAGAGCTTCGCCGGTGTTCCATCGGCTTCACTGATGGCCCAGAGCATCCGCCCGACAAAGTCGTCTTCCACGGTACTCGCTAGGGGGCCAGCCAGAATGCAGTCTTGAACTATCTTTCCTTTACCGCGCGCGCCTGCGCTGTAGGTCTTTGCCCAAGCACGTATGGTTTTGTGCAAATGAGCGTGGTCTTTCGTCCACCTGTACAAAACGGGTACCACATTTTTCGCCTTCCACTCTCGAGCAACTTTGTCATGAGATGCATGACTGCCAGTATAGGAACCGAACGCAAACATCTCGGGACTCGCTTCTCCACGGAGGCGGTCCGCAGCCAGAGCATCCGTCATGTATCGCAGTACGGGGTCACCTAAGCTATAACCGACGAAACAGACCACGTAATTGCGAAATAGCTCGCTCACAAAGCGTGCCGCCCACCGCTCGGTCAGATAAGCGATGCCGAAGTCGCCGCTCGAAACGACCAGATGGTCCAGTTCGTCGCGTGTCGGCATTTCGCTAAGGAGCCCATGCAGATAAACGACACCATTCCAACGATTCTTTGGTACAGGCAGCAAAGGGGCACAGTACCGTCCGAGTGCCATCGCGTCGCGCGCCACGACTTCCTCAAAAAGACGGTCGAAGTTCGTGGTAATAAGGCGGGTTGCCCCCTTCTTGGTCTTCGCCAGATACAGAAGTGCCTCGTGCGTGGCCAAGGCATCTGGAGCCGTCAGGTCTGGTGTCAGGATTCTTACCATCTCCCGTCGAACCGTTTCTCTGCGTCCGATCTCCTCCTCGAGCAGACCGACTGCAATATCGTATTGCTTGCTTTCAATGGCCGCTTTTTGCACGTCGCTTTGAACTGGGCACAGGGCATCGTAAAGGTCGTCCACGAGCTTCTTAAAACTGGGAAGTCCGGCTGGAGAAGAAATCCCCGCACCGCAAAAAAATACGACACGCCCCTCTTCATGCGCCTGAAGCAGAGTCTCAGGTACGGCAGGTCCATTTTTTACGAATTGCATTTTGTGTGGTCTCTCAGATGACTGATTTATGATTACGTTGGTTGCCTAGCCGCCACTCGTTCCCGGGACTCGTCCGCTGCGAATTTTGTAGGCAGCGTCAGACTTTGCTCCGGTTAATGCGCTACTAACATGCTGACATAAACGGAATCGATGTTCTCGTAGATCGTAGGAGACAACCAAGCGCGTCCGCCAGTGTCGCTCGCGACTGTATAACCCCACGTAGCGACGCGCTGTACGGTGTCCCGGTCGCCCGAAACCCCGGACAACATCCCGATTTCAGTGAGCTGTTGCTGTCTGAGGACAAGACGCTCTAGCCACCGCTCAAGATGAGGCTTCGCCGCTAGGGTGTCCGATTTGCTGCGATTACAAGCTGGATGCGCCAGGACGAAGTTGTGAGCTAGATCTCTTGAGTAAAGCGAGAAGGGTACGAAGTGGTCAACGTCTGCTTCGACGAGGCTTTCTCGACAGTAAAAGCACCGAGGACCGTCCAGTTTCCGCAGATTGGCGCTAATAATGGCGAGCGACTGTCGAGACGAGGAGAACAGGAAATCCTCGAGGTCGTCGGCTTTCCAGAGAATCAGGTGGTTCCGCCGGTTCGCCTTGATGTGCGCTACCCATCGAGTTCGAGCCATTTGCTCTACTAGGGTATAGAACCGCCGTAGGCAATAGCTGACCCCTGGATTCAATCTAACGGTGCCTCTTGACGGCCTCTCATACAGAAACGGGTCCGCTACGCCGCCAAAGTTCTGGAGATAGTTCAACGGCTGCGCCGACACTACGGCCGCGACCTTTGACAACAGAGGTGCGTAACCAAGGAAACTAGATGCCTGGAGCGCTGATGACGCGGCGGTGCCGGCCCGAAACTCCGCTATTGCGCTCAGAATCGCTGCCTGAACTCCAAGATTTTGGACTAGAACGCCGGGCTGGCTGTCTGGCTGACCAGTTCCGTATGGAGTCGCATGTTTCCAGTAGAGAGAGATGAATCGCTCTGCAATTTGGCGAGTAGTCAGCGTCAGTTCCGCGCCGTCGTCCGCTCTGTGCTCGACCGCCAATTCTGCGAGCGAAATCAGAAGCTCGAACTTATACGTCGCTGTAAAGTCGCCCTCTGCGAACAGTCGTTGGAGCTTCGCGAGAAAAGCGAGTTGTGCTTCTGGAGACGGCGGCGGTGCGCTGACACTCAATCTCGCTTGCTCCAGTAGTCTGCCTTTTCGGGCAGCACCCATCGAACTCCACCGCGGGGGTCCGGCAAATCCCCCTTGAACCGCGGTATCAAATGGATGCGTAGATGCGGCACAGTCTGCCCAGCGGCCGGGCCATCGTTGATGCCAATGTTGAATCCGTCCGGCCTATAAGAGCGCACCGCGGTGTCCTTCGCCTCATCGAGGAGCGCAAAAAGACAGTCTCGCTCGTCCCTTGTCACTTCAAAGAATGAACCAACATGGCGCTTTGGTATAACGAGGCTATGTCCGGGTGAAATCGGGTAACCATCAAGTATCCAGAAAGCATGCTCGTTCTCGCCGACAATTCGAGAACTGGAAATCTCGCAGAAGGGACAGGTCATTGACGTCGTCGATGAATATGCGGCTCAGGCACTCGGCGTCGTCGCGCACATCGTCGACATCTCAGCCAACCGCTTGATTTCTGAAGCCGCGCACGCCCAGCGTCTGCGGCCAACTCTTGCCCTACATTCTAGCCTCGCATTACGGCGAGGCTGTCCGAACCAAAGGCCTAGTTCCACGATGCGCTCTTTCCTTTGGGAGTCAGTTGCAGTTCGTGCTTGCCATGCCGCCGCCGAGGTTCATGGTCGTGCAGTGGACGGGTGCACTCGTCAGATGCACCGCCTGCGGTTGCCGTGCGTTGACCGCCTGCATGTAGGTCGCCCACGCGGACATGCTGTTTGCGAACCGCTGATTGGCAATCTGCTGGGCCTGCAGCTGTCGCTCCTGGTTTTCAACTAGGCGTGCCTCCCGATACTGCCGGGCCGCGTCGACGGCGGCCTTCCCAATTGCGTACCGGCGCTGGGCGAACTCGCCGTAGGTAAGCTTCTGTTGATAGAGCGCGACAATCAGTTCGCTGACCTTCCCTTCGGCCTCTGAGCCAAACGACATCTCCAGCCGAATGAACGACTCATCGAGTGCGGAGGCGTTGGTAGGCACTGGGTTGACCGTGCGCTCGCGCGCGATACACGCGTCGCGGAGCGTCGCCCACTTCGCGATGAGCGGCCGCTCCGCAGCGCTCGGGAATGAGTCAAGCGATGCGTACTCGAATGGTGGCGGCTCGTCCAGCTTGCGTACAAATTCGACCTTCTCTCGCAGCGGATTTACTTCGGGGATGGCCATGTCGGTCTCGCACTGCTTATGCACGGCCTCATACTGTGCCGCTATAGCGTCATGCTGCGCCTTCGCCGCATCCGCCGCCTCCTTGCGATGCAGGCTGCCGCCCCCATTCGCATAGCCCTTTGTCCCCGGCAGACAATCCGCCCAAGCGATTCCCAGCGCGCAATCCGCCGGGTGGTTGGCGAATCCCGGTCCAACGCTGCTGCATCCTGCCAGCACGGCAACTGCCGCCGACAATACGATCCGATTCGTCTTCATACGTCTGCTTCCCCGTTTGCGGTGCCGAACTGGCGTTGTCCGCGCATATCTATTGTGAGTTCGCGAATTTTAATGCAGCTTTTTGGGGCTCAACACCAGAAGAAACACGGCGCCGGCAAAGATCCAGTGTTCAGGGTGTTGAAAGGCTTGCTGATCTGGATGATGCCGGCGGCCAGCATTAAATTGAGAGAGCGATAGCCAGCCAAGGACTTCGGTGGCGAGCGGCCCCCCAGGGCATTGAATTCGAGCCTGCCTTCGCCGCGGAATGTGGCTTCTGCCTACAAAGTACGGCGAAGATCCGGATGCTGCCCGACGCGGTCGTCCGTCGTCGACCCATCTCTGCCGTTTGGTGTGGTCAGGTCAAATGGCAGTAAGGGACGGAGGAGCGGTCATAGCCTTTCGTCTTGCCGTATAGGGGACGCTCGGGTGTCGCCGATGTTTCGCCTCAAGACGCTGACACAGGACACTGCTTGTGAGCGCGCGAGGCCGTCTGAATCGTTACGCATACATGGTCTTGAGGGTGTCTCTTCGCGCCAGACAAATCCTCTGGCGGAAGCAACCACGCTTCCTAACCGGCACCCTACCGCCGCCCGATCATCATCCCGCCGCGCATTGGCGCAAGGCGTGGGCAGCCGGGTTTGCTTCCCGCCAAATAAAACCGTAGGCTCATTGGCCTGGCTATCGCGGCGCCCCCGCGACAGCCGTCATTGGGTCATGAGGATGGATTTCGATCAACTGCTCGCCGTGGTGCGTATCGATGAAAACGCGCCCACGAACGGCTATTTGCTGACCGGCGCGAACGCGCGCATAGGCATGCGCCGGCGTATCTGGTTCCACCTCGATTCGCACGTAACGGGGTGGATCCGACCCAACGTAACCAGCACCGCCTGCATTGAATTTGCTTAGCCGCAAATCGATCGTCCAGAAACCATCTGTGCTGTGCTGAGCCTCCCGTACCGCCACGCCGATCGCAGAGGCTACGCAACCCGTGTCGACCCATCCTTGAATGCCCATTTTCTTTAACGGCGTGGAACCGATTGCAACAGTCTCATCCGCCGTGTGCAGTCTTGGCTCCGGTTGCCTGCCCAGATGGCTCACAACCCACTCGCCATTGCAAACGGTTGCTGCCTTTGCCGCTTCTCGGACAAAGAAGAACACCACCGTGTGATTGGCATGTCCGACGGTATGATCGACTACGTAGCCGCCAGGCGCCGAGCCGTCGAAGGAGTTGGAGCCGGAAAACGGATCGTCCCAGTGAAACGCAGCCGCCCCCGCTACGCCCGAAATCTTGTAGCGCACCGTGCCTTCGGTTCCGGTCATGAAGCCATTGGACTCGGCTATGAGTCTGCCGGATTGCCCAGGCTGGATGACTCGCGGCGGCCGCGTGGTAATCTCGCCATGATTGACTGTGATGCTTTCGCCTGTAATCGGCACCGACGTGCGATTCTCAATTACCACCTCTGTTGTCCGAACGCTCGCAAGAACGTTCGAAGGATTGGTAATGAAGAATGCTAAGCCAATTCCTAGGTTAAAAAATCGCGCCGCTAACATTCTCCGACCTCCCGATTCCGAAGATCCTCTGGGTAGTGCCAACCGGCTCCGATTACTGTAAGACGCTAACAGTGCAAGGTAACAACGGGTTTAAATATAGGAGCATTTTCGCCAAATTCGGAATCACTTTCACGAACGAACTGTCGGGTATTGCACAGACCCAATGGTAGATGATGCACTAGGCATCATCGGTCCATGCTGGACGGATGCTGAGCCAAGACGTCATCGTGCCGTCCGAAGTTCAGCCTCGTGAATGGAACGGCCGCTTACTGAGCGAAGCCGACTGAGTGTCCCAGCAACGGTACGAGCGAATGACGCTTCATGGCCGATTGCGCCTATTCTGCCGTCGGCCATTCAAGGTATGGAGGAATCGAACAGTTTTCGGAAATCCACGGGCGATCGTGACACGTCCAAATGTGCATCGCCGGACTGGCGCCGGGATCGTCGTCAAGCGTCGGCACCCTCAAAACGATGTGCGGCTGAACGAGCCGCTCAGCGAGAATATGCGTACCGCATCAAGAGCAGAAGCGGCGCAGTTTACCCGGCGATGATTCAAAACTGGACAGCGAGCTTTCTCCGCGCGTCCACCGGAAGTGCTCACGTTGAACACGGGCGGTTGTTCCGAATGCTGCAGCGTGGGCCTTCTGACATGTGCGGCAATGACAATGAGAGATTGAAGTCGCGAGCGCGTCTATTTCATAGCAGATCGCACGACATAAGCAGCTACCTTTCATATCTTCCTCGAGCTTCGCTGGTTAAACACAAATCCTACAAACGATTCGAAGCGAGCGACGTGCTACCGCTGTCGCTTGTCAAGTTGTTGACGATTCTGATGGGGGCGTCGAGGGGCCGAAGTTGGCCGCAAGCGCCCGACGAACGAGCGCGATGATCGTCTTGGGCGTGCGTGCGCTGCAAATGGCATGAGGTGTATAAGTCGGGACGTCATCGGACACTCCCGAGAAGGCTGCTCAACCATGCAGGTGGCAAAGTCGGCACCCGACTAACTCGGACACACCACCAATTTTGCGGTGAACAGACGTTTGCAAAGCGAAGTTGACCTTCGGTGACTACTTTTCGGCCGGTCGTGCCGCTAGTTTTGCTCGCTTACCGCACTAGCACCGTCTACCCTAAAAGGGCCGATGGGCCACGCTACGAGCGAAAGGCGAACAAAAGGAACGCCTTAAATAAATGATGAGAAAAAGCACTTTCTGTTTCGCGGATTTAATGGAAAACGCAATACTCGTCTTTCGTCCTGAATGGTCAGGGGCCGAGTCGCAAGATGCGATCCTCAACGACGATGCCGAAGGGGGCGCGCGGAAAGCTTGCATTTCAGTGACGATCATTGGATTTTGAATACCATCATCGCGAGGTCCTTCCATGCCAATAGATGACTATGACTTAGCCATCGCGAATAACTCAGCGAACGGTCTTGAACTATTCGTAGTAGGTGATGCTTACCACATGTGGCGGCAATCCTCGACTACAAATCCCTGCCGCCACCGGCGATCACAGGGCAACGCACTGGAGCGTACGGAAACCGGTAGAGAGCTTCTTGCCTCAAGGGATGTGGTGTGGTGAAAGGGTTACCTAACCGTGTTCCGCGTGTGTTGGGAAACCGCCGAGTAGCTTGGTGAGAATCGCCTGGCGAACCTAACGAAGGGAGCACAAACTTGCATGAGTTTGTACCGGAGCATTCCGGCTTCGGACGTTGCCTTAAAGGGTGTCCACCATGCAGACGTATCAGGACGAGGATCGCTCGTTTGCCGAAACGCCGTTCGTCGAGCCGCGCTATGAAAGCTACGAGGAACCGCAACGCGAGACAGTAGCGACCAACGAAACGCTTGCGCCAACTCCGTGGCACTTCGATACACCGTTCGAAACTTTCGAGTCGTTCGAGCAGAGCGGCGCGCAGATTGGCGCGCCCGAAGTCGCCACGCTAGCGGAAATCGCGGCTGAGTTGAAGGATCATCTGTTTCGTGAGTCGCTGGAAGCGCTTGCAACCGAGGCACTTGAGACGCACGCTGAACAGCTAGCCGGCGAGTATGGCGATCGCGAGCAGCGCGATGTTACTTCCGAGCGGCTACTCAACGATCACTTTGCGCCGCTAGCAACTGAGATGGAGGCGGCCCTTGACCGGTTGTTTGAACGATTCGAGAGCTATGAGACCGCAGCGCTGACTGAAGCCGAAATCGAGCGCGTCGTGAACGAAATCGCGCCGGCCGCGAGTCCGTTTGCACCGGCGTCCGAACAGTTTCTGGGCGGACTATTGCGAAAGGCCGGCAAACTTGTATCGGGCGCAGTGCGGGCCGTGAGCAGCGGTGTCAAAGGTGCAATCAGCCTGGCTGGCCAGGGCCTCGCGGCGATTGGCAAACTTGCGCTCGGGCCTTTACTTAAAGGCCTCAAGCGCTTGGGCATCTTTCTCTTGAAGCACGTCGTAAAATTCGCGCTCGGCAACTTGCCGCCCGCCGTTCAACCGATGGCGCGACAACTTTCAGACCGGTTGTTTCGTGCACTTGGCGAAACGCAAGATCACGAACTGACCGACCACGAACAGACTGAAGCCGAGATCGTCCCGGCCGGTGTCGACGTTGCGCGACTTGAGGCCGAGTTCGATCTTGCGGCGGCGCAACTGATGCTCGCTCCGGAGGAAGCTGAGGCTGAGTATCTCGCAGAGGCCTATGGCGAAGGTGAGGGTTCGGATCGGTCGCTCAATGAGCTCGACGACGCACGTGCAAATATGGCGCGATCGCTAAGAGAACTCGAGACCGGCGAGTCGGCGCAGCCGGTCATGGAGCAGTTCCTGCCTGCAATGCTGTGGCCGGTTGCCAAGACGGCTATTACGGTCATGGGGCGACCCAAGCTTGTTTCTTTTATTGCGAGGCTGATCTCCGGGCTCATCAAGCCAATGATTGGTTCCCAGGCTGCGGGTTTGCTCGGACCAGCGATTGCCGACGCCGGGTTGCGGATTTTCGGGCTGGAAGCGGAAGCAGGCGCGGCTGATCCGCGTGCTCTCACCGCCGAGGCGCTTGCGGCGACTGTAGAGGAAACGGTGAATAGGCTGGGCGAATTCGCGCCCTCGACCTTCGAAAACGAGACGCTGCTTGAGTCGGCCGTGCGCGAGGCTTTCGAAGATGCCGCCGCGACGTACTTTCCAAACACGCACATTAAGGCCGAACTGCGCGAGACACATGACCAACGCGGCGTATGGATGCGCATGCCGCACGACACTCATCGCAAGCGCTATTCGAGGTATAGCGATAGCGTCCCGGTGACGATTACGCCACGTGTCGCGGATAGCGTGCGGACTTTCGGCAACGCGAGTCTGAGCGACCATCTGCGCGATCGTATGGACGTGCCGACGGCGCAGCCGCTTCAGACCAAATTACGTCTCTACCAGGTGCTGCCCGGCGCTACGACATCATCGATCGCTCGTGCGGAGGGAATAAACCCTCGCGATTTACACCCGCTCACGCCACAAGCCGCCGGCGCGTTGCTCGGCCCAAATGCTGCTGGTCTCGGGCTGCGTACGACACCGCCCGGCTCGCAGATTTCTACCCCGCACCGGTTGCACCTGCGCCAGCGGTTGTATTACGTCGAACCACCGAGCGGCCGGACGCACCAGTCGCGTCCGCACGCGCGGCTCGCGCGCTCGGAGGTTTTCATCAATCTGCGCAAGGGTGAGATCAAGCTGTCGCTTTTCCTTAGCGAACCGCTGGCGCAAAAAGTGTCGGTGGAGCTCGCAAAGTCGGGCAGCGCCGCCAATGCGTACCGGTTGGTGCAGCCGCTGATCCGGCGCGCAGAGGAACTGGTGAAGTCAGCGTTGCTGGTGCGGCATCTTCCGCCCGCGATTAGGATCATCGGCGAAGCACCAAACCTTGGGCAAGGGGTGCCGCCGTGGCTATCCATGATCGGCACGCAACTCTCACGGAAGGTCGCGGAGTGGGCCGCGCATCAAATATCGCAGTATCTGCGCAATAACGCTGAGCAGTTCCGCAGGCTTAGTGCGTCTGAGCATGATGGCGTCACGTTACGGATCGCGATGAGCCGTGTTCCTGGGTTTGACGTCGTGGGGAGCATCGCGAAAGGGCAGGTTCCGCGCAGGGTGCAGGGCACGGCGTGGTTACGCGGCGAGCCAGCTTTCCAGGTGGTGGCCCTAGCGGGGTACGCACTGCCATGACAGCCATCGCAGTTCGTCCAGCCGATAGAGTGACCCAAGGTCTCAAGCGTCACGTCTTGCGTCAGCTTACGCACTGGGAAGGCGCCGCCGAACGGCTCGATGATTTCGAGGCGTCCGCTACGCCCGAGGCATGGGCAAGCGTCGAACGCAGGGTCGGGGTGACGCTGCGTCGTGAACTGAAGGATGCACGCGAACAACTCAAGCGCGAGGCAGCGGTCGTTCGCGCCGGCTTTAGCGCGGCGCAGACGCGGCCTGAGTTTGAACGACTTGATCGTCAGGTGGCGAGGCTGCGTGAGCGTTACATGAGGACCGAACTACTGGTGGATTTCTTCGTCGACGCAGTGCGTTCGCGTGCCAATCCGGAACTCGGCGCGCAACTGCGCGCATGCGATGTAATGGCTCATCGCGCGATCAGCCAGGGGCTTGAGTACCTCGGCGAGACGGTGCCGCCTGTCATGACCTACTTCAAGCCGGGCTTGGGCGCCGCGATCCTGCGCTGGGGGACGCCGCTCTGGGATGGTTCGCTCAGCCAGATCGCAGCAATCAAGGTGACGTATCACAATCGTTTCCGTACGACCGCTCTCTTGCATGAGAGCGGTCACCAATTTGCAGCAGTAAGTGGCTGGAACGAGGCTTTCCAGCTTTTACTAGTGCGTGAGCTCTCGCAGTTCGGCACCGAGATTGCCGAACAAGTGGCGAGCTGGGCGACCGAAATTGCGGCCGACGCATTCGCGTTCGCGCACTCCGGATTCGCCGCCGTTGTCGCGGTCTCGGACGTCATATCGGGCACGGATGCCGATGCGTTCCGGTTCATCCCAGGTGACCCACACCCGATCGCGTACCTGCGGGTCATGCTCGGTGTCGAGATGTGCCGCCAGTTCTACGGAATGGGTCCATGGGACGAATTGGCGGAGTCGTGGACATCACTGCATCAAGTTGCGCGCGCCGACGCGTTCACTGGTGCAATGATCGGGACGATACTGCCCCTGCTCCCTCGCGTCGTCAAGCTTTCTCTCCTGGCTGAGCTTCCCTGCTTCCGTGGGCGACGACTGGCTGATCTTGTCGATCCACAGCGCGTTGCGCCCACTGTCTTGCGGCAAATGCAGCGCGAAGCCGGCGCGGCTGCGTTCACGTCGTCCCATTGGATCTGGACGGAGTGTTTGCGGCTTACCGCCCTGTCCGGCCTGCGTTTCGCGACCGAACCGGAGCTTGGACGCGAGATTCTCAAGCAGCAGGAAGCCTTGATGGTCAAGCTTGGGCAGTTAGCCACAGAACACGAGGTTGCCTAACCATGCACCACAAAAAGCCCGTCATTCGCAGGAGAGGAGAGCAGAACATGACCAACGAGCACAAGTCGTCCCATTCCGAGGCGCAGGAACGAGACGACACGCAGAGTGCGGAAGACCGTCCTGCCGAGCGAGAACGCCAAGAGACGACGATCGAGTATCGAGGCGATGGTGACGCTGACGTCTTCGGTGACGAGAATGCAGAGCTGAGGCGGAGTCTGGATCTCGATCTTCCCGAACCAGAGCGCGGTCTTGCCGAGAAAGAACGTCTGGTAAGCCTTCTTGTCGAGCGAGAGCGTCTGGACAACCGTATTGCCGAACTACAGCGTCAGAGTGCGGCGCGACGGGATGGCAACAATGACGAGGTTGTCATCTTGGATAATGGGAATAGGGATCTGAGCCGCGACCAGCGCGACGACGTAAAAGAGCTGGACCGCCTCTATCAAAGCTTGTGCGGCGGCCAGCCTGGGCTGTGCTGGCCAGGATCACTGCTGGACGCAACGGGAGGCTTTAGCCGTCCGTCGTTTCCAGCTCTCAGAAGGAAATGAGCCATGTTCCTCGAGCTTGTCATGCCCTCGGCCGGGCCCCCACTTCCCCCACCCGACCAACTCAGTGCAACCGCCCTCCAAGCCGTCGACAGTCTCTTCCTTTACGCGCCACTCCAGATCGCGGCGCTTGTCGAGACCGTTTGGCGCAACCGCTACAATCCAGCAAGCGCAATCTTCACGCCATGGCCGCAGTGGATGACCGACGCTATCCTCGACCCCAATGTCGCCGGAAGGTTCATCTCTGGCTACGATTTCTCGGTCTCCCCTCCGAACCCGATTCCGCAGTGGCCCCAGCAACTGCCGTCGGCGTATCCTGCTATGCCAATGGCAAATCAAGTGTTCTTGCCGCCCAACCAGTTACCGGGCGTCAAGACTCCGCCGGCTGGGAACGTGCAGCCGACCAACTGGGCCCACCTGATCTACGCCTACCTAATCGAGAACACGCGCATATTCGACATCTTCGCGCGCTTGCTCGAGACCTATACGTTCTCCGAAGATCTCGAAATACCCAGTCCGGCGTCGCAAATCTTCTGGCGTAATACCGAGTACCTAATATATGGCGATGGCATACCGTCAGCCATCTGGAACACCACGAGTCGTACGCGACGCGACGAGATTGCCAACCGGCAGACCGTCTACAACTGGATGTTCGGGATCGACCTCTCGCACGCCGCAGACCTGGCCAAGGAACATCCGTATCGCAAACCTGCGGCGTCCAACCGCGACTTCATCCCGACCTTCGAAGCATTCGCGCGTGAAGTGTGGGCTGGCATTATGAACGCCAGGAACTTCAGCGGTGCCAATCCCACCGATCCGACTGTAATCGCCACTGGGGCGCGACGCCTCTTCGATATGTTGACGACCCGCCGCCTCTTCGGAAATCTTTCGCGGGAGGAATTTCGTGCAGTTGCCGTGATGTCGTGGCTGCACCTCGCGGTGAGCTACAACTGTCCAGCCATTGTCGATCTTAAATGCACCGCCGCGAGCCCGGAACAGCGTTTGGCAAAACTTGCGGTGCGCGCCGGACTGGTCGCGCATTCGAAGGCGAAGCCCTTGTTCGATCTTGCTCAGCCCTTCAGCGTCCTTTTGCAATCGATCGAGACGGGAAAATTCAATGATGCCAGCGGGGCGGCACTGCTCTACAACATTAACCCTGGTTTTAACACAGCCGAACTGAACGCCGAAGTTGTCATCGATCAGTACAGCCTCGCCACCGGTCGAGATCTCAAGGCTACCAGCGTGGTTCCGTTGAACCCGCAGCAGACAATTCCGCCACGCCCAAGAGCACCGGCACCGGTGCGGCCACAGGCCCGGTTTAACGGCCGTCCCACGTGAGACAACATGACATCTTTGAGAGGAGATGGGGCGGACGCCGGGAGCCCTTTCCTTTGGGTCGACCCGCGCGAAACCAAAGCGTTCGAGTTCGAGGGGGCGTTCGCGCTCGAAGGGCCGTTCGAACTTGGCGAGGTGACACCGGCTTCTGCCCGTTCTATGCCGGAGTACGTGCGCTGGGTACAGGGCGCGCTAAATCGCACGCTCGGCACGAAGCTGATTGCCGATGGACGAGGGGGGCCTGCAACGCGGGCGGCAGTAGCGCAATTCCAGCGTCAACATCACCTTAATCCTGATGGCATTGTCGGGCCAGTCACTGAAGCCACTCTCGCATCGGTGTCCGGTTTGCCCGCGCCGGCGACCTCCGGCAAGGCTGTGTCAGCGGCAGCCTCGCGCGCCCGCTACGCAAGTTGGACCGATGCCGACGACCGGCGCAAGGGGCGCAATCCTCGCGATCAGGCAACAGTGAGTAGCGGCTCACCTAGTGGCAACGTGCTCGAATTCCGGGTGCCGGGCGATTTCAGTCGGCGCATCTTCTTGTTGCAGAACTTCAAGATTGATGGCGCAGCACTTCGACCTGAGCACAAGCGGTATCTCGAGGGACTTGCCAAGTGGATGCGGGCCGGTCCGCCGCGCAGAGATCTGGTGGTCGCTGAGACGCAGGTGTCGCGCATCGGTACAGCACATGACGTCGACGTGGTGTCCGAGGTCTGGGATCCACCGCGAGGATGGCAGGTTTTCGCTGAAGCGCATGCGTCGCGCACTGGGGCAGCACGCCACGATGACGTGCTATCCGAAGACCGGTATCTTGTCACGCGCGCGTTTCTTGAGTCGCAACTTCTTCGTGCCGGCGTCGATGCCGCCAGCTTGCGCATATACGGTGAGGGCGTGGGCTTTCGGCACAGCCCAATGCGGGGCGAAGATCCCAGGGCACGCTCAGTGTACGTAGTCGCGCAGCCCGACCCGTCACCAACGCCACCAGCCCCGTGGCAGCCACCGATCCAGCCTGTCGTTTGGCCGCCGTTGCAACCCGCGCCAATCCCGGCCGGTCACACGAAGCTGACCGTCCGCTTTGGGACGAACAACCGCGCACACTTTCTGTTGGAGGGGGCCTCTCTAACCTGTACGCTGTCCTTCGAGGACGGCACGACGGCAAAGATCATGGCCGCCAAAACGGCACCATCGACGTTCGTTGTCGACATAAGTCCTGCAGCCGTCCCCGAACGGCACCAGCCCGACGGAAAACCGGTGCTGGAACAGGGCCTGCCGGCCAAGCAACTGATCACTATGGTCGAGCTCGACTACAGTGCCGACGTGATGCTGGGCGGCCTAGCGTTCACCGCGCTGCGGATCGTGCAGCGGCTACGGCCCACGCCGCGCGATGTGAGCGGCCGCACACGGGTCGACTATATATTTGCCGCCGGTAGCTGGGTTGACGCGGCGGGACGGCAGCGGCTGGCCAACGCAGCAATTCACCCGCTGGTTGATTTGAGCAAGTTAGCAGCGGGCGAAATACTGTTGAACACGCTGATGCTGGATATCACGCAGGGCTGGCGCCAGCTTCACCGCAACAATCGAAACTACCAAGTATACGAAATACTAAACCGTGACCGCGGACTGACTTTCAAGGTGTTCGCACATACCGCCGGCGCCCCGATGATCTGGTACGCAGTCGTGCCGAACCACTTGCGAGGCACCCGTCCGGTGTCGCCCCATATGTTCTTGCAACCCTCTGACAATCGTGAGGGCCAGTGGCCGGAAGACGACAAACAATACCTACTGCACAACGATAGTTTCTTCGAACGCGACGGTGTCCCTTTGATGAGGTACCTGCTGCCGCCGATCGCCGACGTGCTGGTGCCCTCGCTGGGTCCACCAGTTCTAGCGCCAACGCGCATGCGCAACGTGGTCAATTTCCGCAAAGCGACAGTAAAGGGCAGGGAAACTGGCGAGATTACGACGGACCACTGGAAAATCGGTGCTGGCCTGCAGAAGGCTTTCGAGCATATCGGGGGCGGGCTTCCGGCTCAATTCCTTCTGGTGCCACAACGCGTTGGCCGGGCCGACTCTGGGGAATCGTTCTCATACGGTGGTGCGGTGACGGGGCACCTCGTCTCGGTTACCAATGCGGTGTTCGGTGTGCTTGAGTCCAACACCGATCTGACGTTAAGTGCTGGCGACATTGTGCTAAGTCGCGATAAGCTGATCATTTCCGCTTACAGCGAATCTGGATTCGATTTATGGAACGTCTGCCGGCTCAACCAAGAGGCGCTGAAGGCGATCGTCGCAATCGAACCGCAGAACATGAACGATATCCAGAACGATTACCGGCCCAAGGATAAAGAGGACAATCGGATTGGCCCCCCACCGGTGATAGGCAAGGACATTATCCCGAGTCTGATAAAGCGCGACGTTAAGGTATTCATCATTGGCCGCCACCACTTGCACTATGGCCCGCAGATCGGCGACAGGAGCAAGCTGCACTTACTACCAAAACAGCCGGCCATGGTGTTCCGCTACCCCCCCGACCCAAGCGTCAACGACTTCATTAAGTACCGCGTGCACCGCATGATGGTGCCAACGGACGACCCAATGCTATTACCCGACGAGGCCGCGATTCTTGGGACCCTAGCTGCACAAGGGATTGTCGGCGCGGCCGTGCTTCCGCGGATCTTCGGCCCAAAGGGCAATCAGGACAAGACTGTTCTCGACGGCGTAGACCGCTGGTATTCGCACCAGTTTGCCTTATCGGGTGGCGACGAGATGCACCTGAACCCAAGCGGGATATACGGTAAACCGGTTTCCTATCGAACTTGGTTCGAGGTCGCCGTGCATGAGATTGGTTGAAGTTGCTTGAATGATCAGGTATCCAAAGAGCACTCTGGCGAGAAGCGCGATGTTGCTTTTCATACCCATTCTCCGGCACGACTCGCTTCATCCGACGCTATGTAACCGGGCTCCCGCCTGCGGTTCCGCGACCGTGTGCACGGCGGGCTGCTCGCGTCGGCCATCGTGCAGCGCCACCTTCCATTTCGCCGCCGCCAATACCAGCGATACGGCCGGCACAGGCGCTTCGGAACACGTCGTGTCTACCTGATCTGTGCTTAGGATCTCCCCCTTCCCGTAAGGCTCAGCACGCTGATTGCAGGATCGGCGTGTGGAGAACCCTGCCCGCATAGATCTTCAGAGAAGCTTCCAGCGGGCCTCCTGCGGGTTCCGAGTAAGCGTCTCGCCGCGGCCGTTCTGGCGTGCTGATTGGTAAGCGGCCAGCAAACCGTAAGCGTCTTGCAGTGGCCGTTCTGGCGTGCTGATTGAGGTTTTGGGTAGTTTGGTATCCACCAAATTATGGTGGATACCAAAGTGGACAAGACTTGGGGCGATGGCGCCGCAGACGGCGCATATAAGCGGCCGAACTTTCCGACCGAGTTCAAACGGCAACTGGTTGAACAATCTTTTGAGCCGGGCGCGTCGGTGGCATTGATCGCGCGCAGCAACGACATCAATGCGAACCTGTTGTTCAAATGGCGACGGCATTATCTGGCAGGAGAGTACGGTTTGCCGACGCTGCCTGAGGGCGCAACGCCGAAGCGGGCACCGGAGGTGCCGTCGCTGTTGCCTGTGGATGTTGTCGCTGAGGCGGCAGAACATACGCCACCGATGGCAGTCGATAGAGCGCGGTCTCCAGAGGATCTTTGTGAGATCGAGTTCGACCGTGCACGCTTGAGAGTTCGCGGCAACGTGTCACCGGATATGCTGCGGCTGCTGATCCGGGAGCTATCCCGATGATCGGCTTGCCGGCGGGCACTCGCATCTGGATCGCCGCAGGCGTCACCGACATGCGTAGTGGTTTTCCGGCTCTTGCCGCGAAGGTGCAAGCGGCACTCGAAGAGAATCCGCTCGGCGGCGACGTGTTCATTTTTCGTGGACGTCGCGGCGATCTGGTAAAAATTCTCTGGGCAACCGATGACGGACTATGGCTTCTGGCGAAGCGGATTTCCCACGGGCGTTTTGTCTGGCCCCAGGCTGATGGTGGCAAGATCTATCTCACGTCGGCACAGCTGTCGATGTTGCTGGAAGGCATCGATTGGCGACAACCCCGTCGTACGACCGCATTGTCGATGTTGTAAACCGCATCGAAGGCTCGTAAACTGCAGCGCATGCCCGATCATGCGCCACTTCCGGACACTGTTGCCGAGCTCCAGGCCCTGGTGCTCGAGCAGCAGGCGTCGATGGCAAAGATGCTGCAGGAGATTGCCGACCGCGACCGGGAGATTGTCGAACGGGATCAGGAGATTGAGCGCCTGACGGCCCAGATCGACAAGCTCAGGCGTATGCACTTCGGTCGCAAATCCGAGCAACTTGAGCGGCAGATCGATCGGCTCGAAACCCAACTCGAGGATCTGGCAGCGGGCAGCGGCGTCGCCGATGTGCGCCGTGCGCGCGCTCGTGCATCAAGTTCAGGCGTGTCTGCGGCATCCCCTCAGGAAGCCTTGCCGCCCCACCTGCCGCGCGAGGAGCGCGTGCTCGAGCCCGAGTCCGTCTGCCCGAAGTGCAACAACGCCATGGAATTACTCGGCGAGGACGTGTCCGAGCAGCTCGCGCGGGTCACGGCGATGTTCAAGGTCCTCCGCACGATCCGTCGCAAGCGGATCTGCACCGGTTGCGGCCATATCGTGCAACCTCCCATGCCAGGGCTGCCGATCGGGCGCAGCATCGCGCATCCGAGCTTGCTGGCCGATATCATCGTTGCGAAGTATGCGAACCACACGCCGCTGTATCGGCAATCGGAGATCGCGGCGCGCGACGGCGTACGTCTCGATCGGGCCACCATGGCACGCTGGGTCGGGCAATGCGAAGAACTCTGCCGGCTGCTGACCGAAGCCCTGCGTCGCTACACCATGGCGACTGCGAAGCTCCACGCGGACGACACACCGATCCCGGTGCTCGCGCCCGGCAACAGGAAGACCAGGACCGGTCGGTTGTGGGTCTACGTGCGCGATGATCGTCGCTCAGGTTCGAGCGAACCCGCTGCTGTCTGGTTCGCGTACTCGCCTGACCGCAAAGGCATCCACCCCCAGACCCATCTGTCCGGATTCGAAGGCGTCCTTCAGGGGGACGGCTATGCCGGCTTCAACGAGTTGACCGAAAGCGGTAAGGTTCGTCTGGCTTCTTGCTGGGATCACGCGCGTCGATATCTCTTCGACGTCCATGAGTCAGCACGTCAGCACCGTCGGAAACCACGAAGCAATGGCTCGACATGATCGGCGAGCTCTACGCAATCGAGGCCGATATCCGCGGCAAACCACCCGATGAGCGGCGACACGTCAGGCAAGAAAAGAGCAGCCCGTTGCTCGCGGCTCTTGAGAAGTCGATGAAGGAGAAACTCGCCACTCTCTGGCCAAAGGCACCACTGGTCGAAGCGATCAACTACTCTCTGAACCGATGGGATGGACTCACCCTGTTCTGTGACGACGGCCGCATCGAGATCAGCAACGTGCTTGCCGAAAATGCCTTGCGTTGCGTAGCCCTGGGCCGGAGGAACTACATGTTCGCCGGCTCCGACAGCGGTGGCGAGCGAGCCGCCGCAATGTATACCCTGATCGGCTCGTGCAAGTTGAATGGCATCAACCCACGCTTCTATCTGGAATACATGCATACGCACATCGCCGATCATCAGGCCAATCGCATCGACGAACTGCTGCCCTGGAACATCCCGAGGCATCTCCTCCGATCTACGCCTGCCTTGCTTTAATCCCTTCTGGCAGCGGCATCATGCGCCTGCCGCGTTCTTCGACGCTTGTCCAGAGAATTCTCAACGGCCACCACGTGACGCTTACGTTAGGGTTGCGGACGCAATCGTGGATCTTGCCGGACGCAAAAGCTAGGTGGGGGAAATTGTGCGCTTACGCTTGACCTACGACCGCGGCACGGAAATGGCTTGCCACGTCGAACTCTCCTGGCGACTGAATTATCGATATCTGGTTTGCCGATCCGCACTCGCCCTGGCAGCGCGGCAGCAACGAGAACACCAACGGCCTGCTGCGCCAATTCCTGCCCAAGGGGATGGATCTGTCGTCGCTCAGCCAGACGCAGCTGAACGACATCGCCAGGTTGCTCAATGGACGACCTCGTCAGACCCTCGGCTGGCACACCCCCGAAGAAGCAATGGCAAAGGAAATGGAAAAAGCCGGTTTAGCTAAACGTTGCACTTGACTCTTGAGATCGCCAAACGACCTCTGATCACTTGAAAGCGCCGTTGAAGGTGCTGCGGCCCGAACGACGGCAAAGAGTCGGACTCTTGCCAATAGCCGAATGCTACGGATCGACGACAGCTCCGATCGTCAGTTCAGCGTATATCGTCACATACTTCCTTGTTCATATCGACGCGTGGCTTCAACTCCCATAGCGACTGCAAAGCCGGGTTCCGCTGCTGGATCGGATCGAAGCTCAGCCAGAAGACCTTCATATCGGTGCATGGAAACCTGTAATCCCCGCTCGACGTCAAGCGCGAACTGTTGAGGCCAGCTGATTCCCTCTGCGGCCAACGTACTAATTTGCTGCTCGTTCCAAAGTGTTATTTGGATATTTTCCATCATACTGTGTTTCATATAGTCATAAAAACTCTGCGGAATTGTGGCTCCTTCTATCAAGTGGACCTTTTCCATGATAAGTTGACGCAGCTGCAAATGCATTGGCATAAAGTACCGCTCACCCACGAAATGATCAACTTTAGACTGCGTATCAGGAGGGATCGCCCTTTTTATGCGCTCTTTGACCTCCCATGTCGCCCAAACTTGATGTATCAGCCCATCCATCGGACCATAAAACTCCCCAATCTGTGCCTCAACTTGTTTTAGGGAGATCTCCAGTCGTTTGATCTTGTCGGCACGCCGATCTGACTCAAGGCGTGCCTCACGGTCTTTGCGGCGCCCGAGTTGGTTCAAAACTACCCAACCAGCGATAGTAACGAGAGAACCCGTTATTCCAACAATGAGGCTAACCGTGGACTGATCCATATCACCCAAGAAATCTGATTATATTTTTCAAGTAGCCATGTGAATTAGAAAGCAATCGATTTCAATTCGGCCGCGTAAAATTTAAATATAGACTAGGCAGCTTCGGCTGGTTTAAATTGTCCGGTTTTAGGCGGCCAATCGGTCGGCTTGTTCCGACAAAGACTGCTTCGACACGCGGTCGCAACCGAAATGCAACTTTTTGCAGCGAACCAACCACCGCGGTTGCTAAGTGAACGGTCGCAGTGTTCCGGAATGTGTCTCGTGAGGCACAGGACGCGGGTTGGCTACAATGGGTCGGGAGTACGCACGGGCGACTGGTCGCCTCTGGGAAGCGGAATTCCAGTGGCCGTTTTCCGGTGATGAATGCGAAAAGCGGATCGACGCAAACCGACCCAAACCGGACGAATCGCCCCCTGATCTCCGGATGACTCTTGAGCGAAGCACATCAGTCATCCTGCTGTGTGTCGGTGACTAAAGCCGTTTGCTGAACTTCAGTTTGTACCGCAAGCGACCGTAATAGACTCATGTGCTAATGGCTCACCAGTGGCTCAAATGCCGAACCCCATGACGGATATAAAACTTGCAATCTACGGTCACCCAGTGAAGCTCAACAACATACTAAAGCTTTGTCACATTGCTGCTGCGATATCGCTTTCCGTCCCTTGCCAGCGAGTCGTCGCATACTCTCAGCAGGACCTAGCCGACGCACTAAGACGTGCGTCTGAAGCCGCCGTTGCGAATCCATCTGATCAATTGGCACGAAACCGTGTGTTGGAGGGGGAGCTACAAAAATTTAATCTTCCTTCGAAGAAGGCAGCCAGCTACGTGTTCTTCGCGTTTTATCGCAAAAACATGATTGGCGTTCCTGCAGTTTGCGCAGAGTACGGGATCGACGTAAAGGAATATGTCAGTTCCTTTGCGCGTATTCATGAACCCCTGCTGAAGGTTGCTGAAACAAACATCGATCTTGAAAAGGCGAAATCCTATACGGATCCAGTCGAATCGGCTCGCGCAGAGCTTGAGCGTATCGTAACGACACGTCACACGTACATGAAGGGTCTTTGCTCCGTCATTGCGACCAATGGTGCTTCAATCGCTGAACGCGGGCAATTCGCCGTCGTCCTTCCAAATGCCTATGCAGCGTTGACCTCGCCGTAACATAGGCTGCGACAATGACGCGATGATGGATGGGTGTCGGTTGAATCCGCCGATCTAGAACGGCCACACGTTCCTGATCGGCCACTGTCGGCATTGGCCGAACTCCTGTCTCCGAAAAGGCGGTTTAGAGGACACGACCGCGCGACCAACGACTGTAGAGTCGAATTGCCCCCCCGATTTTGCGGTTCACGATCGCTTGGCATTTGCGGCATTTCGTGGATGCATCAATCAGTACATGCCAACGACAACTTGCTGCGCGAATCAAGTTATCGAGGGGAGGAAGTGCTGGACAGCGATTCTCCGATCCGACGGAAATTCTTTGACCTGGGCCCGCTCGACTCCGATGCGGACCGTGCGTCCCGCGGTTCATGGCTGATGGTTTCGAATTGCGTCGCAAAGTCAGGATGATGGTCCTTTAACCACTGTGCAACGCTTTTGTTCCTAAGGAGCGTTGCAATGTAAGCAGCGGAAACGGTGGAATGTAGATGCTCGATACCATATCGCTCGTCGGTTTGTTCTACGGTTGTCTGAAGCGTAGCCAGTTCACGCTCAAGCCAGGCGAACCGTGCTTTTCAGCAAGCTATTACACGCCAGCGCCAGGACACTAATCGCTCGGACCAATTCAATCTGCGAGGTTCTTCAGCATGGCCAATAGCATGTGTGACATCTGCGGGGTTCGCCCCGCATCGCTACGCGTCACAATCGCGCAGCGGGACCAGCTCCGCGACATCGACGTGTGCAACTACCACTACACGCAACTGACGCGTCATCAACGCTACGTTTCACCGCTGGAATCGCTGTTTGGCGGAATGTTCGACGACCGCCAGGGATTGGTACGACGCGGACGCGCATCCGGCGGAGACATCGCTGTACCATCGCATCCTGCCGGTAGTCGAATAAGCGCGAACTTCAGTGATCAGGCAAAGGAGATTTTGCAACGCTCGGCCGAGCGGGCGGTGCAATCCGGCAGGCGCGAAGTCGATACCGAACATCTTCTCTATGAGTTGCCAGAGAGTGATGTCGTGGTTGCACTGCTAAGCAAATTCAAAATATCAACCGATGAATTGCGCGCCTATATCGACAAGCATGCGCCGCACAACGAGCGCTCGCAGTCGTCTGGAGCCGATGTAGAACTCGGCGTGTCGCCTCGCGTCAAAAGTGCGCTTGACTGGGCGTTTATCGTCTCACGCGAGCTGGGCCACCGCTACGTTGGTCCCGAACACATCCTGCTCGGGCTCGCGGAGGTGACCGACAGCTTCGCTGGCACGCTGCTCGCGAAATATGGCCTGACGCCACAGGCACTACGCCAGCAAGCGGTGAGCCTTGTTGGAAAGGGTGCCGAGGAAGGCCGCGTCGACGCACCATCTTCGACACCCAAGCTCGATCAGCACGGTCGCGACCTCACGAGGCTCGCGCGCGAAAGCAAGCTAGACCCGGTGATCGGCCGTTCGAAAGAGATCGAAACAACAATCGAAGTGCTCGCGCGCCGCAAGAAAAACAACCCGGTTTTAATCGGCGAACCCGGCGTCGGCAAGACGGCAATCCTGGAAGGGCTCGCGCAGCGAATCGTTCATGGCGATGTGCCGGAAGTGCTGCGCGAGAAGCGGCTAATCGAACTGAATGTCAATTCCCTCGTCGCGGGAGCGAAGTATCGCGGCGAATTCGAAGAGCGTGTCAAACAGATTATGGCCGAAATCGTTGCTAACCGCGACGACCTGTTGATTTTCATCGACGAAGTGCACACGATTGTCGGCGCGGGACAAGGCGGCAACGAAGGCGGGCTCGACATAGCGAACACCTTCAAGCCCGCGATGGCCCGCGGGGAACTGAATCTGATCGGCGCGACGACGCTCGCGGAATACCAGAAGTACATTGAGAAGGATGCCGCACTGGAGCGGCGCTTCCAGCCTGTTCTGGTGCCCGAGCCGAGTGTCGACCAGACGGTGAACATCTTGCGTGGACTACGCGACCGGTTGGAAGCGCATCACAAGGTCACGATTCAGGATATGGCGCTTGTCGCGGCGGCCGAGTTGTCAGATCGCTATATCAGCGGTCGGTTTTTGCCGGACAAGGCCATCGATTTGATTGATCAGGCCGCCGCACGCGTACATCTGTCGACGACCTCGCGTCCCATCGAGATTCATGAGCGCGAGGCTGAGATCGAACAGTTAAAGCGCGAACAGAGCTATGCGGCGTCACGAAAGCAATACGATCGCGCGAAAGAGATCGAGACGAAAACCCACGAACTGGAGATGGCGCTCGCACAGGCTACGGACGATTGGAAGCGCAGGCTAGGCTCGAGCACCACCGAGGTAACCGTGGAACACGTGGCGGAGATCGTGTCGAAGCTGAGCGGCGTGCCGGTCACCGAGCTGACCGAGGAGGAAAAGGCGAAGCTACTCAAGATGGAAGAGCGGCTGCGCGAACGCGTGATCGGCCAGGATGATGCCATTCGCGCAGTCAGCGATGCCGTGAGGCTCGCTCGCGCAGGTTTGCAGCAAGGCAACCGACCGGTCGCGAACCTGTTGTTCCTCGGGCCGACGGGCGTCGGCAAGACAGAGCTCGCGAAGGCGCTGGCCGAAGTGTTGTTCGGCGACGAGGACGCGATCGTTCGCATCGATATGAGCGAGTATATGGAGCGTCACGCGGTTGCGCGGTTGATCGGTGCGCCGCCGGGCTACGTTGGTTATGACGAAGGCGGGCAACTTACGGAGAGAGTGCGCCGACGGCCATATTGCGTGATTCTTCTGGACGAGATAGAGAAAGCGCACGCAGACGTCTACAACGTAATGCTGCAAGTATTCGACGACGGCCGTCTGACGGACGGCAAGGGACGCGTGGTCGACTTCACGAACGCCCTTATCATCGCAACGAGCAATCTGGCGAGCGACGTCATTATGGGTGCTGGCAAGACTTCTCCTGGTTTCACGTCGACGCAGGAGCCGAATACCGAAACCCGAGCCGCAGTGATGGCTGTGCTCCAGCAGCATTTCAGACCGGAGTTTCTGAATCGCCTGGACGAGATCATCATTTTCGAAGCGCTATCGAGCGCACAGATTCGGGAGATCGTCAGCCTGCAACTCGGACGCGTGCAACGCACCGCAAGCGCCCAAGATATTGAACTCGTGTTTGAGGATAGTCTGGTGAATCATCTTGCCGAAACGGGCTATAACCCTCGCTTCGGCGCGCGAGAGCTAAAACGGCAGATCCGACAAGGTCTTGAGACTGTGCTCGCGAAGCAGATGATCGGGGGTGTCATCAAGGAGGGAGATCGTGTGATCTGCGCGTGGAACGCCGCCGCCCAAAAAATCGTGCTGACGCGGGAGCCCGTGCTCACTGAGCCCAAATCCACTTTGGCGAAAAAGAGAGCGCGCCGTAGTACGAAGTTAAAGCCGGAGGGGAGTGCCGAAGCGCAACTCGACAATGCACTGGCGGATTCCTTCCCGGCGAGCGATCCGCCTGCGTTCGTCGAGGACGGCACGCCACGGCACAGCTGAGGCAAGCTCAATAAGGCCTTTCAGGGGACGTGAATGCCCCCTGAAAGGCCTCGGGCCGACGTCTCCAGACGTCGGGCCCATCCAAGCGCGGTTCCTCGCGCGTCAAGACCGATGATCAGTACGCCCGGCCGGTTCTGAATCGCATATGCCAGAAGCCCGCCACATGGCCTCAAGTACGAGCGAGATTGTCAGCCCGCTGATAGGTCCTTCGACCTTTCAGCGTTCCTTATCAGAATTTCCAAAAATGGACTTGTAGTACGAAACACCTGTTTCGATGTGAGGGCGAAATGCGAATCCCTGATCGAGCATTGCCTGCATGTCAGGATACTCGATTCGCATCACGTAACTGCGGGCGTTGGTAACAAGCCTGCAGCCATCTGCAGGCACATCGACTGTCCTGAACCACTTGCCCGGGTCAGCGTGACCGTTGGGGTACGTCTCGCCCTTGAACTCAACCTGCCATCCTCCGTCGAGCAGAATCCAGTACGGAGCGCCATGGTCCGCCATACCCTCGCATTTCGCGATGACCGCCCCGCTGTCCGCTTCCCACTCGCGCGAGTGATCAATGACCCATTGCAGTTGACTCTTTGTCAGTGCGGTAAAAAACGGCGTGTGCTTCAGGAGGTGCAAGTATGTAATGGATGGTCTCATCGTCATGTTCCCGTTTGCATCCGGTTCACGCTTGCCGCTGCACGAAGCGATGCCAAGCACGGAGATGATCGCCAGCAAACGGACCGGAACGCGTCTACACCACCGTGCCAGTCGATCCGGTTCGTCTTTACATCGCTCGTTGCGATCGGTCATCAAATAGGCGCCGGGATCACGCGACGATTGCGCCGCTCGTTCGCCGCGTCACCATCAGTTGCAGCGGTGACGATCGGAACGCGAGACTGATTCTTTGAACTCATCGAGCACCTATTGTTCGGCGTGGATTAAAGACAGCATGATGGCTCAATTGGCGGTCGAGATAATTAGCAGCGCCCCGCCATCACAATTCCATTCTCATCAACTATCGTGACAGCCTCCTCGTGAGTCGTCTTTCCGAAATGCACGGTTTTCCGTATCGCCACGCGCAGCGTCTCCCAGCTTCCGACAACCATATAGGGCGAATGCTTATGCAAAGAAGCTCTTGGTTTGATAATAATGAAAAAGATTTGTAGTTCATATTCTCTTATTCGCAGAGCTATCGAACATGAAACATTTCGCTACAGTCTGCACGGCCACAGTCCCATCCGATGGACAAGCGTCAGAATGGTCGCGGGCGATTGGCGAGTGCTTCAGCGAACGTTTCGGCGGGGGGCATTCCTACCCGGAGCTCGGCAAGGCATTTGCGGGCAAGATCGAATATGCCGACGTAGGCCAGATCCAGCTATGCCGGCTTGCGGCGCAGGGGCACCGAGTAGAGAACACGCCCGGTAACAAGGTGAGTGCCAGCAGGTACAAGCTTACGATCCAGCTCGAGGGCACCGCCGAATTCGAACAGGACGGTCTAAGGGCGAGACTTTCACCCGGACACTGGGCGATCTATGACACCGCGCGCCCCTACCTGATGAACGCACCTCATGCGATTCAGGTAGCCATCGCGACGATTCCAAAGGAATTGATGCATCTCACGCTTACCGAGCGTTGCGCACTGGTTCATCCGCTGACATCGCATAGCGGTGCCGGCCTGACGCTGTCCCGGTACATCATTGATCGTCTGCAGGCGCTCGAACATTCGCCAGAGCTTGCTACCGATGCATCAGCAGTCACTGTTCAGCAAGAACTTGCCTCACAGATCAGGATCGCGCTGCAGGATCAGGTTTCAGAAACAAGACGGCATCTTCACCCGAGGATGCTGCGCGCCCGCATCATCGAATACATCGAGCAGAACCTGTCGGACCCCGACCTATCTGTGGACAGGATTGCGCATGACCTCAACTGCTCGAAGCGTTACCTTCACACGGTATTCGATAACGAAAGCCACACCCTCGCCCGGTATATCCTGCGGCTGAGGCTCACGCATGTCTGTCGTGATCTCGCGAACCCTGCGCTGCAGGAATGCTCGATTACCGGGCTGGCGATGAAATGGGGCTTCGTGAGCCCCGGCCATTTCAGCCGAACCTTCAAGGAAGCCTTCTACGTTACGCCCCGCGACTATCGGGACGGCATCGCTCAGAGCAAACCGCTCGACTGACACAATATATTTGCGGCCATCCCGCCATCGCACGGAATATTCACACCGCGCAACCATCGGCTGCCGTCCCCACATAGGAACGCCACGAGTGGCGCAACGTCGTCGGGCCGCCCTGCACGCTCGACGAGCAGCATATCTTCCTCGGCTCGCTTGCCCAGCGTCTGCAGAAAGTCCTGATGAATGGGCGTTTCCACTGGCCCAGGGCTCACCGAATTCATGCGGATGCCGCGATCACGCCATTTCCAGCGCATCTGGAGAGTCCATGCGACCAGCGCCTCCTTGGACAGAAAGTACGCGCGCGCGTCGTCGACGCCATGCTGTTCGCAGAACGCATCGACGTCCTCCAGGCTATCCACGGCGAGTAGCGCGCGGACCTGATCGATCTGATCGGCCCAGCCGAAACCCGTCAGCGACGCCAGATTGACGATCGAGGCGCGGTCATTCAGTACTGGCAGCAAGTTCAGCGTCAACTGGCGCAACCCGATGAAATTCACCTGCAAGACGGGTGTACGACCTCTCGTCGGCGGCAACCCAGCGATGTTACACAGCGCATCCAACCGTCTGCCGATCTGTCCTGCAACGGAATCGATGGAATCGTTTTGCGAAAGATCGGCTCGAATGAACTGATCGAATAGAACTTCGCGCGGCTCGTTCCGGTCGACCGCGATTACATACGCACCCTGCTCCCGGACAGTCGCAGCGCACGCGGCGCCGATGCCCGAAGCGGCCCCGGTGATCAGGATGGTTTTCCCTTCCAGCGACATATGCACGTCTCCTTGATTTTATCTCGATGGCACCTGAGGTTCGGTGCCGACCAGCCGACTCTAATCCCCTACTGACTACGCGTCTTGCCTGAGAGTGCAGTGTCGGCAACGACTCTCTCATACGAACCGGCAACGAAATTGCACTGTCAGGCAAGTGAAGCAACGCCTGGTCTCCTACATTCGAGTCTACGCAGTCCAGTCCTATCAAAATGGAGACACCTCTTGAGAGCTGTTCAGTTGCTCATCGCAGGATGCCGGCAGCCGGCCGTAGCCGGCATGACGTTCGATCGCACCAATCCCGAATCGAACCAAGTCGTCACTCGCGCCGCTTCCGCTGGCATCGAAGACGCACGACTCGCAGCCGATGCCGCGCAAGCCGCATTGGCAGCCTGGTCCAACAGCGGGCCCTCCGTCAGGCGCGCGGTTCTTCTGCGCGCCGCGGAACTGATGAAGCGAAAGCAAGACCTCTTCGTCGAAACAATGCAAAGCGAGACCGGCGCAACGCGAGTCTGGGCCGAGCACAACGTCATTGCCGCGGTCGCGATTCTGCAGGAGGCCGCGAGCATGACGACACAGATCTCTGGCGAAGTCGTTCCGTCAGACGAGGGGCGTCTGTCGTTTGCAGTACGGCAGCCCGCCGGAGTCGTGCTCGGCATCGCGCCCTGGAACGCTCCGATCGTACTTGGCACGCGGGCGATTGCGATGCCACTCGCCTGCGGCAACACCGTCATCCTGAAAGCGTCGGAAGTGTGTCCTGCGACCCATGCGCTGATCGGGGACGTCCTCGTCGAGGCCGGACTTGGAAATGGCGAGGTCAATGTCATCATGCATACGCCGGAAGCGGCCGGTGAGGTGGTGGGGACACTAATTGCGCATCCTGCCGTGCGACGTATCAATTTCACCGGTTCGACCCGAGTCGGCCAGTTGGTCGCCGAGCAGGCGGCGCGTGTGCTCAAGCCCGTGCTGCTTGAACTGGGCGGCAAATCCCCGCTGATCGTTCTAGACGATGCAGATGTCGAACGCGCCGTCGACGCCGCCGCGTTCGGCGCGTTCTTCAATCAAGGGCAGATCTGCATGTCGACCGAGCGCATTGTGGTCACGCCCGCAATTGCGCAGGATTTCGTGGCGCGCCTCGCCGACAAGGCTAGGCGTCTGACCGTGGGCGATCCGGGCACGGGACACGCGCCCCTGGGCGCGCTCGCAAGCGCCGGCTCTGGACTGCGAATCAACGAACTGATCGACGACGCTCTCGCGCAGGGCGCAACGGTGCTCGCAGGCGGGAAGGCCAAAGGCGTATTCATGCCGGCTACGGTGCTCGACGGCGTCACGCACGACATGTCGATCTACCACGAGGAAACGTTCGGCCCTGTCGTCTGCGTCATGCGCGCGACAAACGACGATCATGCGATTGAGATCGCCAACGATACGGAATTCGGTCTGTCCGCCGCGGTATTCAGCAACAGCATCGAACGTGCCTTCGCGGTGACAAAACAGGTTCGCTCAGGCATTTGCCACATCAACGGCGCGACGGTCAGCGATGAGCCGCAGATGCCGTTCGGCGGCACTGGCCGCAGCGGCTACGGACGCTTTGGCGGCAAGGCTGGCATCGCTGAGTTCACGGAACTGCGGTGGATCACCGTTGCCTCGACGGCCCCCTGTTTTCCGATCTGAGCGGGCGGGACATCAAACCCGGAACGCCCTACATGCGGGCAATCAATCCATTGAGGAGATGACACATGGCCATACACCCGACGAGCGATCACGCTCATGCTCTGCAGGCGGGCTGGACCCGCTTCGATCTCGGCAGCTTTCAATGTACGGTCGTCACGGACGGCCTGCTACGCCTGGGCCCACCGCGCGATACTTTTCCGAAAGCAGATGTCGATGAAATCGACGATCTGCTGCTTCAGGCCTTTCTCCCGACCGAGACGATCGCACTCGATCAGAACGTGCTGCTGGTCAACACCGGTGATCATCTGGTGCTGTTTGACACTGGGGCGGGCATCAACTCCGCTCTGGGCGTCAGGACGTTCGGCCCCAATACCGGTCGCGCCATAATCAACATGCGTGCCGCAGGGATCGAGCCGGAAGACATCGATATCGTCGCCCTAACGCATACCCATCCGGACCACTGCTGGGGTCTCGTCGATGACGACGACCGCAAGCTGTTTCCGAACGCACGCATCGCAGTTAGCCGGGCGGACGTCGACTACTGGACGAATCTCGACAACATCCGCGATTCGATGTCCGAGCATATGAAAGACCACTTCTACGGCGCACACAAGAACCTCACACCGTATCGGGGCGTCATTACGTATGTCGAGGACGGTCAGGAAATTGTGCCCGGCATCCGCGCCCACGCGACGCCCGGACACAGCCCAGGCCACACGATCTACGAGATCGCAAGCGGGGGGCATACGCTGGTGTGCTGGGGCGACCTGTGTCATCACCAGGTACTGCTGCTGCGCCGGCCGGAATGGGCGTTTCTTTTCGACTACGACAGTTCCACTGCCGCAGCCACCCGAATGAAAGTTCTGGACTGGATCGAGAAGCAAGAACATCAGGTGCTCTCATATCATTTTCCGTTTCCCGGACGTGGGCATCTGCGCCGCAATGGCGATGGTTA
Source organism: Paraburkholderia sp. BR10923 (assembly GCF_040948765.1). Taxonomy (NCBI): domain Bacteria; kingdom Pseudomonadati; phylum Pseudomonadota; class Betaproteobacteria; order Burkholderiales; family Burkholderiaceae; genus Paraburkholderia; species Paraburkholderia sp. BR10923. The sequence goes on from NZ_JBFPKO010000010.1 coordinate 129,486, forward strand.
CGATTGGCTTCCTTCACCAATCCAGCTCGAGCGAGCCTGATTGCACACCTCATCACGACGCCCCATTCAATCATGAACACCGCTTACCGCTGCACGTGTGGTCTCATCGACGTCCACGCACACTGCCTGCCTGCGGCATACCGCAAGGCGCTCTACGACGCCGGCCTCGCCACGCTCGACGGCGGATACCCCATTCCCGAATGGAGTCCGGAAAAGGCCACCGCAATCATGGAGCAGAACGGCATCGACACAATGATACTTTCCGTTTCCTCTCCAAGCGTGAGCTTCCTCCCTGAGCGCGAAGCACGCGTGCGGCTTGCCCGCACCATCAACGAAGACATTGCGCAATTCCGGCGTGACTACCCGGGACGCTTTGGTGGCTTCATGACGCTGCCGCTGCCGCACGTTGCCGAGTCCCTGGTCGAAATCGACCATGCATTCGACCAGTTGGGTCTCGACGGCGTGATTATCGAGACTAACAGCGACGGCAAGTACCTCGGCGACCCCGCGCTCGCACCGATATTCAGCCAGCTCAACGAACGGCACGCAACGATCTTTCTGCATCCGACCGCGCCGGCCTGTTTTTCGGCAGTCGGACTCGGACGCCCTGCGCCACTGTTCGAGTTCCCGTGCGACACGGCACGCACAGTAATTGACCTCGTGTTCTCGGACACGTTAAAGCGCTGCGCGAATCTCAAGCTTATCCTGCCGCACGCGGGCGGTGTGCTTCCAGCGATCGCACAGCGAATCGCGTTGCTCTCGCCGATGCCGGTTATGAAGCCGGCGCCCAAGTCATCGGCCGAGGTCATCACGGAATTGAAGGGGCTGTATTACGACCTCGCGATGTCAGCCAACCAGCCAACCTTTGACGTGCTCCGCACGCTCGCCCCCTTGTCGCAAATCATGGTCGGCACTGACTTTCCGTTCCAGCCCGCGGCAAACGTCGCACGCAACATCGCGGATTTCCGCGCTCTCGGTGGCCTCAGCCCGGAAGAACATCGAGGTATCGCGCGCGAGAACGCCCTGCGGCTCTTTCCGCACTTCGCACGTGTGGATGGGCAGGCTAGCTGACCAGCAAGATAAGTCGTCCGGAATCCGTCGCGCGGCACGCGACGTCATCTCGCGCCGCCCTGGCAGCGCCACGTTTTGCGTGCCCAGCAAGCTCGCGCTGATGAAACAGGCACCCATCCGGAATAGAACACATCACATAACATCAAGGAGACAAGCATGAAAACCGTGCTCGTAGACGATCTCATCGATGAGCGCCCCTTCGGCCTCTTCCAGGCGTCGATCTTCGCGATCTGTTTTCTGATCGCATTGATGGACGGCGCCAACGTACAGGTCATGGGCCTGAGCGCGCCATTGCTGGCAAGCGACCTGAAGCTCACACCCGGTCAACTCGGTCCCGTCTTCGCCGGCTCCGAACTCGGTTTCATGATCGGTGCGCTTTTGCTCGGTCCGGTTGCCGACCGCATCGGTCGCAAGACCGTGCTGATCGCCTGCGCGTGTCTGTTCGGCCTGGCGTCGCTAGCCACGGTCACGGCACCCGGGTTCGTCGCGCTACTCGCGCTGCGCATCGTAACGGGTATCGGACTCGGCGGCGCGGCTCCCTGCCTTGTCAGCTTGACAACCGAATACGTCGCCCGGCGCCATCGTGGCCGGGTAGCCTCGCTGTTGTGGGCCGCCATGCCAGCCGGTGGCGTCATTGCCGGCTTCGCAGCTAGCATCGTGATTCCGCAATACGGCTGGAAGGCAATGTTCTATCTAAGCGGCATCGTGCCGATAGGCGCCGCGGTGCTGGTCTGGATCTTCGTGCCCGAATCGGTGCGCCTGCTGATCCTGTCCGGCGCGCAGCACGATCGCATCGAGCGGATCGTCGGGCGGCTCGCCCCCTCTTCGAGGTCCGTTGAGCCGAAGCGTTATGCCACCCATGAGCGTCAAGAGAAGGGGCTGCCGGTCAAGCAGCTATTCATTGATGGACGTGCGTCGCTCACGGCCCTGCTGTGGCTCGCATTCTTCCTCAATTTCCTCGCGCTGATCGCTACACTGGCCTGGACCAGCACGCTGCTGCGCAGCGCAGCCATGTCGGTCGCAGCCGCTTCAACCGTCCTTGCCTGGAACAACATCGGGGGAACGCTAGGCGTAGCCATCGCCGGCGCGGTAATGGAACGCTTCGGCACCTGCCGTTTTCTCGCTGTCATCTATGCGCTCGGCGCACTCGTTCTTGCCGTCACAGGCATCAGCGCACCCAACACCGCACTGGTTTCGGCTTGCTCCGGGCTAACGGGCCTGTTTGTCGGCGGTGCCACGTCGGGCCTGATCGCCATTGCGTCGATGACCTATCCGACCGCAATCCGTTCAACCGGCGTTGGCTGGGCGCTGGCTGCCGGGCGCCTCGGGGGGGCGGTCGGCCCCGTAACCGTCGGCGTCCTGGTTGCCGCGGGACTGCCCGTGACACATATCTTCGTCGCTACGGCGGCCCCGGTTCTGGGTGCATCAATTGTGATGCTTACGATGAGCCGCCTTGGCGCCGCTCACACGGTCGATCGGGAGGCATTTGCCACGCATTGAACGAGGGGCTGTCCAGCTTCACGCCGCTCTGGTCCGGTCCCTCTGCCACCGATGACGACCGCGGCGGCTGGCCCCATAGCCAGACGCGCCGCGCCCCCACCGTTAGTGCCCTGCATAGATCGAACGCTCGCCAGCGTACGCCACCACCGGCGCGCCGGAGTCCGAGCTGCCATTCATCGACACGCCGCCCACCGCGGCACTCCCCGGCAGTGCCGTTTGAGCCTGCTGGTGCGCGACGATCGCCTCGGCATGCTGGATGTCGGCGGGATAGGTCGGATCCGAAGCCACAGACCGATAACCTGCCTGCTCCAGACGCTCCAGGTCAGCCAATACCTGGGCGCGTGTTACCGGCGCCGTGGCGGTCTGTGCGAACGCCGCAATCGGTGCAGCCAGCGCGCAGGCAACGAGCATTGTGGAAACGAGTGCTTTCATGATGTTCACCTCTCAATGAATGGCCGCCGCATCGGAAGCGATGCCGCTTCAGCCGCCCTCCGCGATGTCGCGAAGGTTGACTGCATTCTGGTCGCGCACCGCTGACCTAAAGCTGACCTGTTGATTACGAGTTCGTTATCTGGGCGGCACATCCATAGATGACGAATCCGTAATGTCGAGGTCAGCAACGGGTAAGCGCGCAATCCCGATACTTGCGTCAACCCCGTCGCGTCGAGCGCGGTTCTCCCTGCCCCAAACCGGACAAGTCATGTGGATCGTCAAACTGGCTCTCAAGCGGCCTTACACGTTCATCGTCCTCGCCGTGCTGCTTTTCATCGTCGGTCCGCTCGCGATCATGCGCATGCCCACGGACATCTTTCCGAACATCAACATCCCGGTGGTCAGCATCGTCTGGAGTTATACCGGCTTCTCGGCCGAAGACATGGCTCATCGCATCACCTCCAACTACGAGCGCGCGCTGACTTCGGACGTGGACGACATCGAGCACATCGAATCGCAGTCGCTAAACGGCGTTGCCGTCGTGAAGGTGTTCTTTCATCCGGGCGCGGACATCAACCGCGCGATTGCCGAGGCGGCATCGAATGCCGCGTCGATACTGCGCATCCTGCCGCCGGGCACCTTGCCGCCGAACATCATCACGTACAACGCATCGACGGTGCCGGTGTTGCAATTGGGCCTGTCGAGCACGACCTTGCCCGAGCAGACGCTTTACGATCTCGGCAACAGCTTCATTCGCACGCAGCTTGCGACGGTGCAAGGCGCGGCCGTGCCGCTGCCCTATGGCGGCAAGATCCGGCAGATCATGGTGCAGCTCGACCCGAAGGCACTCCAGGCGAAGGGGCTCGCGCCCATCGACGTAGTCAAGGCCGTCAACGCGCAGAACCTGATCCTGCCGGGCGGCACCGCGAAGATCGGTTCGCGCGAGTACAACGTCGAGATGAACGGCAGCACGCAAACGGTGGCCGCGCTCAACGATCTGCCCATCAAAACCGTCAACGGCGGTGTGGTGTACGTGCGCGATGTCGCACACGTGATCGACGGATACGCGCCGCAAACCAATATCGTGCGCGCCGACGGCAAGCGCGCGGCGCTGCTCACCGTGGAGAAAACCGGCAGCGCCTCGACGCTCACGATCATCGACCAGGTCAAGGCCATGCTGCCGAAGATCGCGGCGGGTCTGCCTCATGCGTTGAAGATCGCGCCGCTCGGCGATCAGTCGGTGTTCGTCAAATCCGCGATCATGGGTGTCGTGCGCGAGGCGCTCATTGCGGCGGCCCTGACCGCCGCGATGATCCTGCTGTTTCTCGGCAGCTGGCGCGCCACGCTCATCATTGCCGTGACGATTCCGCTTGCCGTGCTCACTTCGCTCATCGCGCTTGCGGCGCTCGGCGAAACCATCAACATCATGACGCTCGGTGGCCTCGCGCTCGCCGTCGGCATCCTCGTCGACGACGCCACGGTCGCGATCGAGAACATCACGCACCATCTCGAACGCGGGGCGCCGCTGCACGACGCGATCCTCAACGGCTCCGGCGAGATCGCGGTGCCGACCTTCGTCTCGACGCTGTCGATCAGCATCGTGTTCGTGCCGATGTTTCTGCTTTCCGGCGTCGCGCGTTATCTGTTCGTGCCGCTGGCCGAAGCGGTGGTGTTCGCGATGTGTGCCTCGTACTTCTTCTCGCGCACGCTGATTCCCACGCTCGCGATGTATCTGCTGCGTGCGCGCTCACGGAACACCGTATCCGCGCGCGGCATAGGCGGTGCGTTGACGCGCTTCCAGGCGGGCTTCGAAAAGCGCTTCGAGGCCCTGCGCAGCCGCTATCGCGCGGTCTTGCAGGCAGCCATCACGCAGCGCTGGCGGTTCGTCGCACTGTGGCTCGCGCTTTGTCTGGGCTCCCTCGCGTTGTTGCCCTTCACCGGGCGCGACTTCTTCCCGGCAGTCGATACCGGCGAAATCCGCCTGCATTTGCGCGCGCCCACGGGCACCCGCATCGAAGAAACGGCCCGCATCACCGATGAAGTCGAAGCGAAAATCCGCAGCGTCATTCCGCCAGCGGAACAGGCGGCGGTGCTCGATAACATCGGCGTGCCGGTCAGCGGCATCAACCTCACTTACGATTCGTCGGACCCGATCGGCCCAGAAGACTCGGACATCCTCGTCACGCTCGCGCCGAAGCACAAGCCCACCGCGCAATACGTGGCGAAGCTGCGCAATGTGCTCGACACGGCGTTTCCGGGCGTGACCTTCGCGTTCCTGCCCGCCGACATCGTGAGCCAGATCCTGAACTTCGGCCTGCCCGCGCCGATCGACGTGCAGATCGTCGGCAACAAGCTCGCGCAGAACCGGCAGGTTGCCAACCGCCTGCTCGATCAGATGCGCGGCGTGCGCGGGCTCGTCGATGCACGCATCCAGCAGCCCGGCGACGAGCCGACGATCAACGTGAACGTCGATCGCACCAAGGCCATGCAAGCGGGCCTCACGCAGCACGACGTTGCGCAGAACCTGCTCATCGCGCTGTCCGGCAGCTCGCAGACCTCGCCAAACTTCTGGCTCGATCCGCACAACGGCGTCAGCTATCCGCTGATTGCGGAGGTGCCGCAATACGACATCCACTCGCTGCAAACGCTCGCCAATATTCCGGTGACGACGCCATCGGTGTCGGTCAACCCGCAGAACCAGCTGGGCATGCTGGGAACCGTCTCGCGAAGTTCGCAGCAGGCCGTCGTCTCGCACTACAACGTGCAGCCCGTGCTCGACATCTTCGCGTCAACGCAAGGGCGCGATCTGGGCGGCGTCGCCGCGGACGTGAACCGCCTCGTCGATGCGGCGCGCACGCAGTTGCCGCCCGGCTCGTCGATTGTGGTGCGCGGCCAGGTGCAGTCGATGAACACATCGTTCAGCGGCCTCGCCGCGGGCCTCGTGTTCGCGATTGCGCTCGTCTACCTGCTGATGGTCGTGAACTTCCAGTCTTGGCTCGATCCGCTGATCATCGTCAGCGGCCTGCCGGGCTCGCTGGCCGGTATCGCGTGGATGTTGTTCGTCACGCAAACCACGCTCAGCGTGCCAGCGCTGACGGGCACGATCCTGTGCATGGGCATCGCGACGGCCAACAGCATTCTCGTCATCAATACGGCGCGCGAGTCGCTCGCCACCGGTATGGCGCCGTTCGCCGCCGCGCTCGACGCGGGCTTCAACCGCTTTCGCCCCGTGCTGATGACGGCGCTCGCGATGCTGATCGGCATGTTGCCGATGGCGCTCGGCCTCGGCGACGGCGGCGAGCAGAACGCGCCGCTCGGGCGCGCCGTGATCGGCGGTCTCGCGATCGGCACGCTTTCGACGCTCGTGTTCGTGCCGGTGATCTTCGGCATGGTGCATGGCTGGCTCGCGAAGCGCCGCGCCGCGCGCGACGCCAGCGACGATGCACGCGCCGCCGCTACCACCTTCGTTGAATAAGGACCGAAAATGAATCCGCACCTTCCGCCCGAGCCTCGCGACGCCGAAGCACAGCACCCCGCCCGCGCCGGTTTCGCCGCACGGGGAACCACGATCGCCATCGGCCTCGCCTGTATTGCCGGGGTGTTACTCACCGCCGGCATCGAGCCGCGCCTCGAAGCCCGCACGGCGCAGAAGCATCAGGTCGCAGCGCAACGTGAGCTAGTGGTGTCGACCGTCACCGCGACGCGCGCGCCGTCGACGCAGAACCTGTTGCTGCCCGGCTCGGTCACTTCCTGGGCCGACGCATCGGTCTACGCGCGCACGAGTGGTTACGTCCAGCACTGGTACACGGACATCGGCGCGCACGTCAAAGCCGGCCAGACGCTCGCCCAGATCGACACGCCGGAACTCGACGCACAACTGCAGCAGGCGCGCGCCGACGAAGCGACGGCCGAGGCGAACTATCGCTTTGCGAGCACCACCGCACAGCGCTGGCAAACGATGCTGCAGACGCAATCGGTTTCGCAGCAGGACGCGCAGGCAAAATCCAGCGACGCCGCGGCCAAGCTCGCCACGCTGCAGGCGGCGCAGGCCAACGTCGCGCGGCTGCAGGAGCTCGTTTCATACCAGAAGGTGACGGCACCCTTCGATGGCGTGATCACGGCGCGCAACGTGCAGGTGGGGGCGCTCGTCACGGCGGGTGGCACGCCCGGCCTCGCCACGATGCCGGGCGAGCTGTTTCACATCGCCCAGACCGACCGGCTGCGCATCTACGTCGACGTTCCCCAGGACGACGCTAGCCTCGTCGGCGCCGGAACAGCGGTGTCGGTGACGACGCAGCAGTATCCGGGCCGCCGCTTCGAGGCGAGCATCGCGCGCAGCTCGAGCGTGATCGACCCGGTGAGCCGCACGTTGCGCGTGGAAGTCGATATGGATAACCGCGACGGCGCATTGATGCCCGGCGCCTATGCGCAGGTGCATCTGTCGCTCACCACGGCGACGCCCGCGCTCGAACTGCCGGTGAGCGCGCTGCTGTTTCGCCCGGACGGCGTCACGGTCGCGGTGGTGGACGCCCACGACAAGGTGCAGCTTCGCAAGGTCACCATCGGTCGCGACTTCGGCACCTACGTCGAGGTCGCAACCGGACTCACGGCGACCGATCGCGTGATCGACAATCCCGGCGACGCGATCGCCGACGGCCAAAGCGTGCGCGTGGCGGCAACGGCCGCTCCGGGCGGCAAAGCTTAGACGGAGAGATCCATCATGTTCGACAGCCCTCTCACGTCACTGCGCAGATCCGTCGCTGCATGCACGGTGGCCTCCCTCGCGGCATGCACCACGTTGCCGCAATACAGCGCGCCGTCGGTCGACGTGCCCGCGCAGTTTGCGACGCAATCGGCAGCCTCCGGCTGGACCGTCGCGTCGCCCGGCGATGCCAACCCGCGCGGCGCGTGGTGGACGCTTTTCGGCGACAGCGAACTCGACGCGCTCGAAGCGCGCATCGACGTGTCGAACCAGACCGTGCGCGAGGCCGTCGCCAACCTGCAGGCCGCGCGTGCCATGATCGATTACCAGCGCGCGGGCTATGCACCCACCGTCACGGCCGGTGTGGCGGCGCAGCGCTACCGCACTTCGCAGAATCTGATCGACCATTCGCTCGCTGGCAAGACGGTGCCCGACTACTCGACGGGCGTTGCGGCTAGCTGGGAGCCGGATCTGTTCGGACGCGTGAAGGACGCAACCGTCGAGGCCCACGCCAACGCGCAGGCAAGCGCCGCGGATGTCGAGTCGGTGCGCCTGTCGGTCACGACCCAGCTTGCCGCGGACTACTTCGCGTTGCGCACGCTGGATCGCGAGAAAAGACTCCTCGACGACACCGTCACGGCATACGCCGCCGCGCTGCGCATCGTGCAACAGCAGCTCGCCGACGGCGCGATCGACGCCTCGGCTGTCGCACAGGCGCAAACGCAACTCGAAAGCGCACGCACGGCGGACAGCGACGTCGACGTGCAACGCGCGCAGCGCCAGCACGCCATCGCAACGCTGATCGGCGTGCCCGCCTCGTCATTCGCGCTGCCAGCGCAAGTCGAACCGGTCGTCGTGCCGTCGATTCCCGCCGGCGTGCCCTCGGCGCTGCTCGAACGGCGCCCCGATATTGCCGCCGCCGAGCGGCGCGTGGCGGCCGCGAATGCGAGAATCGGCGAGGCGCATGCTGCGTTCTATCCGGACCTCACGCTGTCCGCCTCGGCCGGCCTGGAAAGCACCTTCTTCGCGCCGTGGCTCACGGCGCCCAGTCTCTTCTGGTCGCTCGGCACGCAACTCGCGGGCACGAACTTCGACGGCGGCCGTCGCAATGCCACGCTCAAGGGCGCGAACGCGCAATACGACGCGGCGGTGGCCGGCTACCGGCAAACCGTGCTTACGGCGTTCCAGCAGGTCGAAGACAACCTGAGCGCGCTGAACACGTTAGCCAACGAGGCCCAAAGCCAGCAGCGCGCAACGGCTGCCGCGCAACTGTCGCTCAAGCTGACGACCCATCGCTATCAGGCCGGCGCGGTGGACTATCTCGACGTGGTGACGGCCCAGACCATCGCGCTCGCGAATGAGCGCAACGAAGTGCAGATCGCCGGGCGACGGCTCGATGCGAGCGTGCATCTGCTCGAGGCACTAGGTGGCGAATGGGACCGCGCGTCGTTGGCCAACCTCGGCGCAAAGGCTATGGCCGCGCAAACGTCAGAATGAATCGCGTGCCGGCCTGATCGCTTTCGGCGCGCGCCGAGCCACCGTGCAGGCCCATGATCGTGCGCACGATGGCGAGCCCGAGCCCAGCCGAACCGCCCGTGCCCGGTTCGTTGCGCCGCGAAGCGTCGGCGCGATAGAAGCGGTCGAAGATGCGCTCCAACAACTGAGCGTCGATCGGCGCACCCGGATTGGTCACCGTGACTTCGACCGCCGTTGGCGTCTCGCGCACGCCCAGCGTGATCTCACCGCCGCGCGGCGTGTAGCGCAGCGCATTGGCGAGCAGATTGCCAACGGCGCGCCTGAACAACTCCTTATCCGCACGCAAGCGCCCCCGGCCGTCAACGCGAACCCGGACGCCCGCGTCATCGGCGAGACCTTCGAAATAGTCGGCGATCTGCGCGAGCGCCTCCTCGGCGTCGAACTCCGCGAGCGTCGTCATGAACTGCGGGTGCTCCGCGCGCGCGAGGAATATCACGCTCTCGATCATGCGCGAAAGCCGGTCGCACTCTTCCAGATTCGATTCGAGCAGCGCCTCGTATTCGGCCGTGCTGCGCGGGCGTGTCAGTGCGACTTCGGTCGCGCCCCGCAGGTTGCCGAGCGGCGTGCGCATGTCGTGCGCGAGATCGGCCGTGTATTGCGACATGCGCTCGAAGCCGCCGTGCAGACGGTCGAGCATCGCGTTCAGCGATTTCGTCAGCGCTTGCAGCTCGCTCGGCGCATGGTCGATTTCGATAGGCGTATCGAGCCGGTCGACCGTGACCGTGGCAGCGCGTGCCGCCATTTCGCGCAGAGGACGCAGCGACTCGCGCACGAGCAGCCAGCTCATCAGGAAGGCGAGCGCCATGCCCGCGAAGCCGAACACGTAAAGCCGCTCGCGATAACGGTCGAGCAGCAGCCAGCGATCGGTCATGTCGCGCGCGATGACGATCGTCACTAGCGTCCCGTCGGTGAGCGCCGCTTGCGCGGCGAGTCCACGCACCGGAACGCCGCGCGCGTTGCGCCAATCCACGATGTCGCCTTCGGTAATGCGTTGTGCCGAGCCCAGACGCCGTGCGAGGATGGCCTGCGCAAAACCGGCATCGGCGATGCCTTGCGTGTTGTGCTCCACCAGCTTCGCGCCCGCCGCGTCGAGTATTTTCATGGATAGCGCGGCATCGCCCAGCACCTGACTCGTCAGCCGGTCGGCGTGCTCGCGCACCTCCTGCGCGCTGTGCAGCTCCTGTGCGAGGCGGCGCGTATGACGTGCGATCAGGACGATGTCCAGATCGTCCTGCCGCTTGACCTCGCGGCCGAGCGTGAAATAGAGCGTGCTGCCTACTAGCGCGAACACCGCCAGCGTCGTGCCGGCGAAACACAGCGCAAGCGTGGCGGTCAGCGAACGAGCGGCCATCAGGCGGGCTCTCTGATTTCGGCCACGTAGCCCACGCCGCGCACCGTGTGGATCAGCTTGACAGGAAAGTCGTCGTCCACTTTGCCGCGCAGGCGGCGAATGGCCACTTCCACCACGTTTGTGTCGCTATCGAAGTTCATGTCCCACACGTATGAGGCAATCTGCGTGCGAGTGAGCACTTCACCCTGGCGGCGCACTAGCAGTTGCAGCAATGAGAATTCTTTCGGCGTGAGGTCGATGCGCTTGCCGCCGCGCTTCACCCGCCGGCGCGTAACGTCGACTTCGAGATCGGCGAGCGTCAGCACGTCGTTCTCTCGAGGTGGACCGCGTCTTGCGAGAGTGCGCACTCGCGCGAGCAATTCGACGAACGCGAACGGCTTCACGAGGTAGTCATCGGCGCCCAGCTCCAGGCCCTTTACTCTGTCGCTTACGTCGTCGCGCGCTGTGAGGAACAGCACGGGCGTGGTTTGCGTGGCGCGTAGTGTCTTGAGCACCGTCCACCCATCGATGGACGGCAGCATCACATCGAGCACGATCACGTCGTACTCCGATTCCTTCGCGAGAATCAGGCCTTCCGCGCCGTCCGCGGCAATGTCGACCGCATAGCCGGATTCCTCTAAGCCCTTCTTCAGGTAGGCGCCAGTTTTCGCCTCGTCTTCAATTACGAGAATTCGCATCGCCGTCGAAGTTTCAGTGTGTTGGGTGGATTGTAAGCGCTCGATTGTTCCTGATGCACGAGTGCCCTGGCTCTCTTGATTCCACGCCCGCCTACTATCGTTTATGTCCCGAATCTGCCGAGTCTCCATTGCACGTGCAATTACCAAAAATTGTACTCACGGTGCAATCGTGCTTTGGACAGAATGTTGAGAATAGCCCTCGATTAGCCCAATCCTCCGGTGCGGGAAGTCACGTCGTTGGGCGAATCGGAACTTGCTCAGGCAGCGCAGTCGCACGCTTCCGCACCCGGTCGGATGCGGCACACCTTGTCTAACATCGCCGTGGAGGCACACCGTGAATGGATACCCGAAGACCGCGCGCAGAACCTTGCTCAACCCTGCAACAGTCGCGATTGGATTGTGCATTGCCATTGCCGGTTCGATAGCGGTCGGACCGGGGCTCAGGTCGGTGGCATTGCAGATCGGCCTCCACAACTTCCTCTGGAGGAAGCCGCGCTGAGTGCCGGTGCTCCGGCAGCGGCGGCCACCTCAACGGTCGCGATGCCGTCTTCAAGGATCGTGCCGTCATCGACGATCGCGCATAACCGCTTCCTTCGCCTGCAACACTCGCCGGCGGTTCGGCATCTGCGCGGGGACTTTAAAGACTGGACCTGAATCGTAAGGGGCTCTCGCGAGTGCCGGCGCGCCGGCGCACGAAAAGACCCCACGAATAAAACGCCGATCGCCGGCTCGCCGTAGAGACGCAGAACGTCGCAGAGCGCCAGTAACACGGATGAAGCGGTTCGTATAAGGGGCCGCTCCGGTGCGGCCGTCTCCCCCAACCCCATTTCAAACACGTCTATTCCGACCGAACCGTTACGCAGGCCTCCGACGTCTGAAGCAGGAACGTGAAGCTCTCCTGTAAATAGAGGTGCACGGTTTGGTCATCATGGCTCAAATAACCAATCGACACATCCTGCCCAAGGTGGAGCGCGAAATCGCCACCGCGTGTGCTGAGGATACAGCCCCCAGCGATGGCCGGTGCCCAGATGATCTCGCCGCTGACAAAGCGACGAATATGCTCGAGCAGAGGATAGCCTTGCTCGTTAGCCTCGCTCACGGTTGTATAGGCGTTCGTGCCGAGGACCAACGCATACGGTCCATCCACGCCCTGAAGGCGCAGTTCTTCGAGCGCCTTCGCGATCACGGCCGGATAGCCTGCGGCGTCAGTGGGCAGAAGCAGCGCCTGGTTCGACGCAGCTTCGCGGATGCCTGTGATCTGCGCGGCCCGGTAGCCGTCGAAGATCGCGCGGTCTTCCGCAAACGCGAGCCGCGTGGCCGCGTCCTTAGCGGGCTGCCAGTCAGAGTCTTCAGCGCCGCGTTCGACGTCGTCGACAGCGTGGCGTGACAGCGCGAAAGGCACCCGCAGCTCGACGAGCGGTTTGACTTCGCGTTGGCTCGCGCGAATTCCTTCGAGCGGCGCCTCGATGCCGTTCTGATGCCCCGTGCCGACGCCTGCCAGATCCGCACCGCCCAATCCCGTAACGTCTACGACTCGGCGGCCTGCGACCAGGCGCTTGAACGTGCGCGCGACTTCATCTTCGATCTGCGACCAGGCCGCGCTGGAGATGGGCGCCAGCTCGCGGTGGAGATTATTCATACCTTGGTGCTCCTTTGAGTGATCTGATGGCAAGCGAGCCGTCGCCGGACAGCATGTTCTGGGTTGTCTGCACGGCCGCGGTGTCCCGGGACGATGCGGATGCAACGGTGAGGGTGTGAGCGATTCCTGGTTCGCGCTCGGCAAGTGCCTTGAGCAGAGGCTCGGACGGCACGAAGAACAGTCCGCCCGTCACGGCGCGGCTGAAGTCGAGCAGGCGGTCGTAGTTGCCAGCCGGTCGGCCGACGAACATGTTTTCCAGCATCTGTTCGATGGGCTGCGGCGAGCGTGCATAGCCGATGAAATACGTGCCGAATTCGCCAAAGCCGGGCCTGCCGAACGGCATGTTGTCACGGAGAATCTTGATCTCGTCCCCGTTAGCATCTTCGAGCGTCGTCAGGGAACTATGCGACCAGCTCGGCTTCACCGAATCGTTCAGCTCGATGTCCCGGAGCTTCGTGCGGCCGATGATGTGCTCCTGCGCTTCTACTGACAGCGCCCCCCAGCGTCTCATGTCGTGGAGGTACTTCTGCACGAGCACGTAGCTGCCGCCCGCGAAGTTCGGGTCTGTGTCGCCGATCACCGTGAAATGGACGGCCTCTTCACCGACCGGATTTTCCGTGCCGTCGACGAAGCCGATCATTGCGCGCATATCGAAGTTGCGAAAGCCATGGACTTCATCCACGGTCGTCGCCGCTCCTTCGAGGCGGGCCATCAATTCTGTGGCGAGTTCGAAGCAGAGGTCCATGTGGTTGGCACGAATGTGCAGGAGCAGGTCCCCCGGTGTCGCCATCGCTACACGCCCACCGGCGCCGAATTCGCGGAACGGGTGGAGTTCAGCCGGACGAGGCGCACCGAAAAGCCCGTCCCACGCGTGCGAGCCGAACCCAACGACGCATGTGAGATTGCCTGATGGCACACGCTTGCCGATGGCGCGCACGAGATTCGCGACATCGGCGCACCAGGCGCGCACGTTGGCCCGGCTCGCGGCGTCATCGTTGATGGTCGCGACGATGAAAATTGCGTTGCGCGTGACCGGCGAGAAGACGGCTTGCGGAAAGGGCGGTACTGAGGATCGCGTCATTTTCTGATGTACTGTTCAGTGGACGAAGACACCGGACGACCGGTGCGCCTGGGACTGGCTTCAGCAATTTTGCAAGCGCCTCTCATCGCGCGGGGCCACTGAGTGCGCCGCTCATCGCGACCGTACCCCTACTCTCCTGTGGTCCGGTATATAGCGGCAGCGTGATGCGGAAGACAGCGCCCACTACGGACGCAACATCGGCGCCGATGTATCCGCCGTAAGCCTCCACGATTGAGCGGCAAATGGAAAGACCCATGCCCATACCGTTCGCCTTGGTCGTGAAGAACGGACGGAAAAGCTGTTCGCGGTCTTCAAAAGCGATCCCGGGACCGCTGTCCTGAATGCTGAGCCGAACCTCGCGTCCCTCCAGCACCTCTGTACAGATGCGGATCAGCCGAGGTCCGTTCTCAACTCCTGACATTGCTTGCATGGCGTTCATCAGCAGATTGATGACGACCTGCTGGAGTTGCACTTCGTCAGCGAGCAAGCGCGGTCTTTCGATCGGACGGTGAACCTCGCATTGCACGCCCTGACGCTGAAACTCCGGCGCCATCAACTGCACCATCCCGTCCACCGCATCGTCCAGAAATACTTCGCGACGCGGTGCCGGTCGTTTTTGTGCCATCGCGCGAATCTGCCGCACGATCGCGTTGGCGCGTTTTACCGATTTGATCATCTGACCGACCGAGCGCTCCACCTCGTCTAGCTTTGGCGGATCGCGCCGGAGCCATCGCAAAGCCGCATCGCCTGAAGTGACCACAGCGGCAATGGGCTGAGTCACTTCGTGCGCTATCGAAGCCGCGAGCTCGCCGAGCGTAGTCATACGCGTGACATGCGCAAGCTCCGCCATCGAGCGCGCAAGGGCTTCCTGGGTCTGACGCCCGTCGGTGATATCCATCAGTGCACCGACATAAGCAAGATCGGTTGAGGCGGGTGGTCCGAGATGAGCTACATAGTGCACGTACTTGAGCAAGCCGCCTGGCAACAGTAGGCGATATTCGATGTCGATGAGCGGTGCGATTGCATCGCTGTATTGGTGGGCGGCTTCGACTTTTGCGCGGTCGTCAGGATGAGTACGCGCGAGGATCAGTTCCAGACTCGGTTCGATCTCGGGGCGCTGCTCATATCCGAAGATGCGATAGGCCTCGCTTGACCAGAGCATCTCGCCGTTCACCGGCGAAATGCCGATGCTGCCTGTTTTGCTCAAGCGCTGAGCATCGACGAGAAATGCCTCACTGCGCATCAAGGCCTCCTCAGCAATCTTGCGCGCCTCGATATCAGTGTTCACGCCATACCAGCGTCGCACCGCACCGCCAGCATCGTATTGGGGCTCTGCCGCGATATGCATCCAGCGATAATCTCCATCGCGTTGCCGCACGCGCGAAACGTTGTCGAGAGCGCGCCCCGAAGCCACGGATAGTTGCCAGTCACAACGCATGCGGTCCAGGTCGTCGGGATGCACGATTGCCTGCCACAGGTCCCCGCCTTGAGTTCCCGTGTCCATACCCGACTCCTCCCAACGTCGGTTGACAAACACTACTTCCCCTTCGTTTGATGCGCTCCAAACCATTCCCGGGATCGTGTCGATCGCCGCACGCAACTCCTGTTGTCGTTGGCTGAGGGCCATTTCCATACGTTTTTGCAGCGTTATATCGTTATTCGTCGCAAGGATCGCCCTTGGCTTTCCCTTCGCGTCGCGCCAAAGTGCGATGCGGCTCACAACGGTAACGTGGCGGCCATCACGGCACACGCGTTGCAATTCGCCGGCCCAATGTCCGCGATCTACCAGTGCAGCGTAGATCTCGGTCTCTGAATTTGGGAAACGCGTTTGCGTCAGTTTGTCGATGTGCTGGCCGGTTGCATGCTTCGCGGGCCAGCCATAAAGCGTCTCGGCGCCGTGATTCCAAAACGTGATCGATCCGGTCAGGTCGTAGACGAATATGGCGTCGTGCGTCAGGTTGAGCAAGTCGATCAGTTCACGCAGCTGTGCCGTGTTCGTAAGATTGCGAAGCGAAAGGAGCGATGTCGTGCCGATAGCGACCAAGCTAACGACGCAGCGTGCAATTGCATGCCAGGAATAATCGGTATCGTGCGAAAATCCGAACCCAGCCAGCGTAAGGATCGCGACCGCCGCCCCCGTGCTGAGCACGGCCGCGCGCGAACCAGTAGATGCAACGAGCAGTAGGACCACCACATAGAACACCGCCACTGCAATATCGAGTGCCGTAAATGCGTCGATCATGAATACCGCGACCGCCACCAATGCCGCGATCAGCAGAATACATACGTCCACGCGTCGATACGGCCGTGCGGCGTTCTCACTGTCAAATACATTCATGGGCAGAGACGTTGCCGACAGATAAGTCCAGTTATAGAAAATCTGCTCCAGGCGATCGCGACAGGCAATCGTGAATCGCGCAAATGGATATTCAACGAGTGTGGCCTAGCCCTTCGAGGCATGCCAGCACCGCATCACCATTCAGTGGCTTGTCAAGAAAGCACAGTGCCCCGTTGTCGAGCGCCTCGGTACGTGTGGCATTTGAATCAAACGCGCTAAAAAAGATAATCGGTAACGCGGCGTTCATTTCGTTTAGCTTGCGCTGCATTTCTATACCACCCATTCCGGGCATTTGTACGTCGGATATCACGCAACCCACATCGCCAAGACGCCCGGAGTCCAGAAATGCCTCAGCTGAAGAATACGCGCGGACGTCACATCCCAGCGACCTCAAAAGATTGCAGGTGGCAAGCCGTACATGCTCGTCGTCATCGACTATGGAAACAATCATGGGAGTTTGTAAGAAAAATGAACTCGTCCTGAGCACAGTTTCTGGCGGGTCTTCTAAATACTGGTAAATCATGTTCGGTCCCCTGGCTGAGTCAATACACGCCGGGGCTGACGATGATGCCGTAAGTTACGTCCGCCTCGCGGCCCCGTTTCCGAAGGCTCGGTTTGGTTCTGCCTTGCACAAGGCGACAATTTGCCTGCACCTACGATCACATGCTTGCGTATTCGCACGGCTACGCAACCTCTGTCCATCAGTCATGCAAGATCCATATCGTTCGAAATTCGGCTCACGACTCCGGCTCACGCCAGTGCGCAATGGTGCGCCCGTGCCATACATTGCTCTTAAGCGATTTTCGTTCTGTGCCACGCTCATTCCTGAACGTGTATATCGAGGAATTTGCTAGAGATTCGATGACATGGATTTCTCCATCGATTTAACGTAAGCGGCCCTTTCGGGCCGTCGAATACGTGCTATCCAACGATGGGTTTGGTGAGACACGGTGCACGGAACATTTGTTCGAACATCAGCGCGCGAATAGTGCGGCAGAGAACCACGAGCCACAGAGCTATGAGTGCCAGGGCGAATAGCACGCCGATAATACTGAAACCCTCGAAGCCGGTAATGCGCGCAAGACTGAGCGTGGTCATCGTGTAGACGCCGAGCGGGAACGTAAATCCCCACCAGCCGAGATTGAACGGCAAACCTTCTCGGCGATAGCGCAATACAAAAAGTACCGCGCAGGCAAGCCACCAGAGCCCCGCACCCCAGAGCAGCAGCGCACCGAAGGTGCCGAACGCACGCGCAAGATTCGCGACTTCCTGGACGTTGGTGCGAGCGAACGCATTTGCTGCTGCGTCGCCAAGCGTGATCAACCCAAGTGCGCCGGTACCGATCGGCCCGAGTGTGAGCCAGCTCGTCACGCCCATGTCGCGATGCGGCAGCTTGTGGATGACGAGCCGAAACAGCACGATAGTCAGTACAGAAAAGGCGAGCGGCACGGAGATAGCCCACAGCACGTACCCCGCTCCAATCAACCATTGGGCTGTGGCGACCGGCAAGTGCAGCGCGAGCAGTCCTGCGCTCGATGCGCTGACTTCGGGTGCGACTATTGGCAGCAACAACGCCGCGGTGAGACGCTCGAAGCTATGCTCTTGGGTCGTGAACATCAGATACGGCACACCGATGGCTACGAGAACTGCGAGCACGGCGTCGAAGATCCAGAGGTTCAGCGCGAGTTGCGAGGCCGCCTGCCCGTAGTGCGTGCCACCGAACACCACAATGCCGTTGATAATCGGCGCCAGCCCCATGGGAATCGTGCCAAGAAAGAGGGACTGCACTGGGTGGTTCAGCAGCGGCCGGATCGTCTCGCCATACAGCACAAATCGTGCGGCGAACATCAGTGAGAACAGTGCGAAGAGCGTGATGTCCGCAACCCACAGCATCTGTGCCAGAGCGGTCCGCGCACTGCTCGCGCCCGGCAGCGCAGCCAGCACAAGGTAGACCACGCCGGTGCCCATCGTCACAGCGAACCAGTTCGGCGTGAACTGTCGAATCTTTTCCAGCAAGCCGGTCGCACGGTACTCACGAGCGTGCGGCAGGGCAGCGGTCTGCTTCATCTTGTTCTCCTTCTTCCTGGTTGGATGAGAGTAATTTAGGGCTATTGGCGATATACTAGAAATACATGTTTCAGATGCCTCCCATATAATTGTGATATTCCAGTTTCCATGAACTTCACGCACCTGGCCGCGTTTCGCGCCGTGGCCGAAACGGGCAGTGTCACTGCCGCCGCCGCGCGGCTACACGTCAGCCAGCCAGCGCTCACGCGCGAAATCCGCGAACTCGAAGAGCGACTTGGCGTACCGCTCTTTGACCGCATGCCGCGTGGCATGCAGCCGACCGAAGCAGGACGGTTGCTCCTCGAATACGCTGCTCAGATCTTCCGGCTCGCTGACGCGGCGGAAGACGCCGTCAGCGAGTTCGCCGGGCTCAAGCGCGGACAACTCGCCATGGCGTCGAGTCGAACCATCGGGGCCTATTTGCTGCCAGAGCTCATGGACCGCTTTCGCGACCTCTATCCGGGCGTAACAGTCCAGCTAGCCGTTTCTAACACTGAGCAGGTAAAGCATGCGGTGCTCTCCCAACAATGTCAGCTTGGGCTCGTGGAGGGACCGTACGATACTGAGGCATTCGACGCGTTGGCATGCGGCCGCGATCAGATCATTGCGGTGGCTGGCGCTGCACATCCCTACGCGCGGCGCCGAAAATTGCACGCCGCAGACCTAGCCAAAGCGGAGCTTGTCCTGCGCGAGATAGGTTCTGGCACGCGTGAAGTCGTGGCGCGGGCCTATGCAGCAAATGGACTGACACTGGCACCGAGCCTCACGATCGGTAGCCCAGAGGCCATTAAGCGCTTGCTGCGCATTGGCCGTGCGGTGTCCTGGGTGCCACGGCTATCGGTCATAGACGAGCTTGCGAGCGGCACGCTGGTGGAACTTCCGGTTATCGACGTGAACGTCGAGCGGCAGCTCAACATGCTATGGCGTAAAGGGCAGACGCTAAGCCCGAGTGCTCGCGCGTTCAGGACGCTCGTGCAGCAGCGCATATGCGCGACGGCCAACCATCATGCAGCCCCATGAGGTATGGGCACGGAACGCTTCCGTTCCCACGACGCCTATCGGCCGGCGATCGGTTCCTACTGGAGGTTCATATCGCAACCTCCAGCAGCATGTCATGCGCAGCTTGCGGGTGATGCACATATCGACCGGCAGGGCGAGGCGTCGGCGAACTCAGCGCACCCAGCCCTCTGTCTTCATGATCGCGGCACCACGGTCGCTATTCAGAAAGTCAAGGAACTGCTTTGCTTCCGGATCAGCGTCGGGAGCAAGCACGACATTGACGTCTCGCCAGACGGTTCTATCCTTAGGCAAGGCGACATAGTCCGCCTTGTCCGGATGCGTGATGGGCCAGTCCGGCCACGTAATCCATGCGTCTGCGTCTTTCTCGACAAACATCTTGAAGCTCGGGCCGCTTCCTTTCCCGAACCCGACGATGTTCTTTCTGAAACGTCGCACATCTTCGATGCGGCCCGTCCGACCGGCTACATCCTCCCACGTTCCCGTGCCTGACGTGTTTGCAACGCCGGCGCCTTCCGTAACAACGATACGGACACCATCCTTGAGCAGATCATTAAAGCTTCGAATGTTCTTCGGATTCCCCTTCTTTACTGCAATGACGGCAGGCCGAATGTAGATTGGCGCGACGTCGTCCCATCGGAACGTCGTGTATGTTTCAAGCAACGCAGTCATATCCTCTTCTGCGGTGCCCCACAGAATGTCTGCATCAGCCTGTGCCTTCCTGGTCCAGGTGGGCTCTGGTCCACCCGTCACCTCGACTTTTATTCCGGTTTCTTCTGTGAATGTCCTGGCGACCTTTGTAAAAGCAGTGTCGGGGCCACCTGCGCCATACAGTCGAACCACACCATCGTGTGCATCATGCTTTATTGTCGGGTCCGGCACTTCGTGCGCGAACGCGTTGATGGCAAGCGTAGCGGGAATCAACGACGCCAGAAACCGTTTTTTGATTGTCTTGAACACAATTTCCCTTTCACTCGGGGTTGAAGACGAGAGCGCGCAAATACGTGCCACTACGGAAAGAGGCCTTCGGAAGCAGCGAAGCAAGAGCTCGCGCAGACCACTTCATACCGGATCGAAGCGGACGAGATTCATCACGCTCCACCAGGCCACTATAAAGCCGCGAATGAACTTCTCGTGTGCGTCATCACTTTCCTCCACCCATCTTGTGAGTAACGATGGGCAAAGCGCTGCCAATCGTAACGAGTGAGCAGCGAATTTTCTTTCGAAATAGCACGGTGTTTCGCAACCCCAATTGTTTCGGTTTTACAGACTCACGATGCGAATCGTCGTTCTTATTCGCAAAAATGAATCACGCGTAAACACCCGCAAGTAGCGCGCAGAGGATGATGTAACCGTCGGTGGACCTTGTAGGCCAACTGTTCTTGCACCACACGTAAGACCGTAGGTCATTTCGACACTACTTGAACCCCACGTCCATCGACCCCTAAACCTAAACAGAACAAGAGGATCTCTCGTGAAGATTCATAAACCCTTGCTGATTGCCGCCGCCATCGTTGCATCGACTACGTCTTTTGCTGTTGGTCCAACCACGAGTGCGACACCCGACGCCGCCACAACGCATTTCCTCGACGCGCTGAACAGTCAGAAGGGCCCCGGCCTCGAAACGCTCACACCCGAGAAGGCGCGGCAGGTGCTGACTGACGCACAAAACAGCGTGAAGGTCGACCTGTCCGGCATCGACGTATCCGAGCGAACGATCGAGCAGGACGGTATCAGTGTTCCGGTGACAATCGTGCGACCGCAAGGTGCAATCGGTCCGCTGCCGGTGTTCATGTTCTTCCACGGCGGCGGCTGGATTCTCGGCGATTTCCCGACGCATGAACGGTTGGTTCGCGACCTTGTCGTGCAGTCGGGTGCGGTGGCCGTGTTCGTGAATTACACGCCGTCGCCCGAAGCGCACTACCCGGTTGCAATCAACCAGGCCTATGCAGCGACGAAATGGGTGGCCGCGCATGGCACCGAAATCGGGGTGGACGGCAGCCGGCTCGCAGTGGTCGGCAACAGCGTCGGCGGCAACATGGCGGCGGTCGTGTCTCTGATGGCGAAGAACATGAGCGCGCCAGCGATCCGCTTCCAGGGGCTGCTTTGGCCGGTCACCAACCACGACTTCAACGACGGCTCGTACGACGCATACCAGCGAGGCTATTTCCTGACACGTCCGATGATGAAATGGTTCTGGGACGCTTACACGAAGGACGAAGCGCAGCGCAGCGAGATCTATGCTTCGCCGCTTTGGGCAACGATTGACCAGTTGAAGGGGTTGCCGCCGGCGATGATCGAGGTGGCCGAGTTCGACGTGCTGCGCGACGAAGGTGAAGCGTATGGACGCAAGCTCGACGCGGCCGGCGTCGAGGCTGCAACGTTACGCTACGACGGCACGATCCATGACTTCGGGTTGCTGAATGCGCTAGCCAACGACGCAGCGACCAAGGCCGCGATCAAGGCAATGGCCGGCGAGTTGAGGTCGCGGCTCGCGCAGTGATTCCCCACAAAAGTATCAGCCTGGGACGCAGTAGCGAGGTGCGTAGTGAAGTCGAACGCGCCTCGCTTCGGCGGGAGGTCGCACCCCGGCTTTCTCAGTCATCCATACTGGAAAATCTCATGACGCTCAACGAATCGCGCCCACCGTTCCCGCCTTTCACGCTTGAAAGTGCAACTCATAAAGTACGGGCGGCCGAGGACGGCTGGAACAGCCGGGACCCGGAGAAGGTCGCCCTCGCCTACACCCTGGACAGTCAGTGGCGCAACCGTGCCGAATTCATCACCGGCCGAGAGGAGATCGTCCAGTTTCTAGCGCGCAAGTGGAGCCGGGAACTCGAATATCGACTGATCAAGGAGGTGTGGGCGTTTGATGGCAACCGTATCGCAGTGCGCTTCGCCTACGAATGGCGAGACGATGCCAACAACTGGTTCCGATCCTACGGAAACGAGAACTGGGCGTTTAACGACCAAGGCCTGATGCAACGTCGACTAGCTTGCATCAACGACATGCCGATCAAGGAAACCGATCGCAAATTTCACTGGCCGCTGGGGAGGCGTCCCGACGATCATCCTGAGTTGTCCGATTTCGGCTTCTAGATTTGCAACATCAATCGCAGTCTTCCGCTTCCCCGCTTCACTTATTCGGTACGTGAAACAACTGTTTGATTTCCTCTATTAACCACGCTTCAAGTACTTTCATGGAACGCCAATGAAAACCGCATTCTCAAAAACAAAAATGGTCACGGCTCTCGCCGTTTGTGGGGCCGCCCTACTCTCGAGCCAAGCGTCCGCGCAACTGGCCCCGAACCCAGCAACCGATCCGCACATCGATCCACAAGTGCGCCAATTCCTCGCCGAGATTAACAAAGACAGCAGCCCGTTTTGGACGCTGCCGCAACCCCAGCCGCAGGACATCCTGACGAAAATCCAGAATCAGACGCCTGTCGATATGTCCGGGGTCACGACAACAGAACAGACGATCAACGAAGATGGACGCTCCGTGAAGATTTACATCATGAAGCCAGACCATGTGGAAGGCAAACCGGGCGTACTTCTGTTTATACACGGCGGCGTCTGGATTGTCGGCAACTTCGAGAATCACAAGCGTTTGTTGCGCGATCTCGTCGTCGGGTCGGGCCAGGTTGGCGTATTCGTCGAATACACGCCGCTTCCCACCGCACGCTTCCCGACGCAACTTGACGAGTCCTACGCCGCCCTCGAGTGGGTATCGCAGCACGCTGCCGACTTCGGCGCCGACGGCTCCCGCATCGCAATCGCCGGCAACTCGGTCGGCGGCGACATGACCGCCGCACTCACGCTGATGGCGAAGGATCGAAATGGCCCCAAGGTCAGCTTCCAGGTGCTGATGATTCCTGCCACAAATGCAAGCGTCAATACACACTCCTACGAGAAGTACGCGACCGGTCGGTTCCTTGCTCGCGACTTCATGAAATACGGGTGGGACCTGTATGCGCCTGACGCGAAGACGCGCGAAAATCCCTATGTGTCACCGCTGCGTGCCACTGCCCAGGAACTCACGGGTCTGCCTCCTGCGCTCGTCATAACAGCCGAGAACGACCCCCTCCGCGACGACGGGGAAGCTTATGCGCGTCGCCTCAAGGAATCCGGCGTAAGTGTTACCGCCGTGCGTTACAACGGTACCATCCACGACTTCGTTTTTCTGAATGCGCTGCGCAACGTTCCGTCGACACAAGCTGCATTGCAGCAAATCAGCGAAGAGATCCGCGCACACTTGAGCCAATGACCGCAGGCAAACCAATGTGACAGACCGGCCAGCGTACCGAGGTATCTGGCCGGAATTGGTCTGTTGAAGTGCTAGTCAATAGGTGTTGTTTGATGGATCATCGCCGCCTGACCCCGATATGCGCCCGAATCGTCGATCAATTGCCACACGATCGCGTCTTCGATCCAGAAACGCTTACCCGATTTCGTGACGCGCACGCCACGATATCCGCGGGCAAAGCCGTCACTCTTCACTTTGTCGAGAAACGCCTCACGTTCACTACGCTCCGAGAACCCAGCTGAAAGCCGCGATGGCAACGCGGTGATCTCGCTCCAGTCGTATCCAAAGATCGTCTGGGCACGCCGGTTTCCGTACATAAAAACTGGATCGGCCTGTGTGCCATGGGCGAGCAGTGCAAAAGGCGCTGTCTCGTAGAGCCATGTTGCGCCTTCTACGCCTGTCAAGCCCGCTGGTACCAAGGATTCGCCGATAAGCCTACTGTAGCTGTTCGACAAAAGGTGAAAGACATCAATATCCACGCCTGAAGACATGAGCGAGCACTCCCTGAATATTTCGTAAAAGCGGGTCGATCTCTAATCGATAGGATGGGCCGCAGCCTGGGTTACTGACTCCGCAACCCGCCGAACATCATGCCGATTGCGCGATGTTTCGTGTCAGAAGAGCGATGAAAAGCACACCTTTCAACGCGCTCTCGATGAGAGAAAACCAGAATGCGAGTCTGTAAGTTGCGTACTCGGCGGGCAGTGCCGGTACGATCGCGACGACGCTCAGCGCGCAGAGAAAGGCAAATGCGCTGCGTGCGATCCCGCTCCCTCTGAGCGCAAATAAGGACAGAACAAGCCAAAGCGCTGCGGAAATTCCGAGCGCAAACCGTTCTGCGATATCTTGTGCGCCCCAGTATTCTACGGGCAGTTCGATCAACGCCCAAAGTGCGGTCAGTTTGATGAGGCGTTCGCTCCAGCGAGTGCGCAACGAAACGGCAATGCGGCCGGGAACCGGCGCATTCATCATGGTTTCCGCTTTCTCGATTACCGGGAATCCGGGATCTCCATATTCCATGGCCATTCCTTTCGTGGGCCTCCACGCGATCCGCGTGCAGGCGATCCCTGGGTTCGTCAGTCTTTGAGGAATTCGAGCAGATCCGCGTTGACCATCTCCGCGTGCGTCGTGCACATGCCGTGCGGTGCGCCTGGGTACACCTTCAGCACGCCATTCGGCAACCGCTTTACGGACAGGCTTCCGGAGTCTTCAAGCGGCACGATCTGGTCCGCATCGCCCTGGAGAACAAGCGTGGGGATGGTCATCTTTTCGAGGTCGTCGGTGAAATCGGTTTCCGAAAACGCTTTAATGCAATCGTAGGCGCTCTTGATCGAGCACTGCATGCCTGCGTACCAGAATGCGTCTATCGTCCCTTGCGATACCGACACGCCGTCGCGATTGAATCCATAGAATGGCATCGCCAGATCCTTGAAGTATTGAGAGCGGTTGGCGAGCACAGCATGGCGAATATCGTCAAACACGGCGAGGGGCAGGCCGAGCGGATTCGCTGCGGTCTTGAGCATCAACGGGGGCACGGCGGCAACCAGCACGGCCTTTCTTACGCGATGCGCGCCGTGACGACCGATATAGCGCGCCACTTCCCCTCCGCCGGTCGAGTGTCCGACGAGTACCGCATCCCGCAGATCAAGGTGTTCGATCAATTCAGCGAGATCATCCGCATAGCGGTTCATGTCATTGCCGTCCCACGGTTGGCTTGATCGGCCGTGACCGCGGCGGTCGTGCGCGACCACACGATAGCCCCGCTCCGCAAGATGGATCATCTGCAGGTCCCACGCGTCCGAATTCAGCGGCCAACCGTGCGAAAACACGACCGGTCGGCCCGCGCCCCAATCCTTATAGAAGAGTTCGGTATTGTCCTTCAGCGTCAGCTTCATGTTGAAATTTCCTTATCCAGTTGAAACCATGAGTAGTGAATGACACAGCGCTCGGCGGGCGATGTACCGCAAAAATGCCGCGCATGCGCATTATCGGAATTCGATCGGGCGTACTGTTCGACGATCAGAAAGCATGTGTCGGAATTGCACGTCCGCGCACCGCAGGCGGGGATGTGGCATGCCAGCGATCAGCAGTCCGCGCTGTGGTCCAATGCGTCCATGCTGATCATCTCGTCTGCATTGAGTGGCTGTGGCCTCCGAGGCCGTGGCCGATAGACATTCTCGCCGCGCCGGATTTCGCGGCCGCTCACCGCACATACGCCTGAACGGGGGGCACGGGCCAGATACCACTCCTGATCTCCATACGCGCACCGTAATGGATCTCGCCACGCGAGCGTTACCCGGGTTGCGGTTGACCGCTCCACGACGCGTATGGTGACGCAACGCACTGCATTTCCAGGGGTGCGGTTCAGGCCGGGCGTCACGGCTGGTGCGGCCAGGTAGTCCGCGTCTGTTTCACCTGACATTGATCCGAGCAGGCCGATAGTCATCAGCCACGGGTCGACAACATTGGAGTGCAATTCCATGATATTGATTCCTTTATGTCTGTTTGACTGCTGAAAAGCGACCACTCCGACTCAAACATCCGGTTTCCGGGCGCACCTTCCGCCCACGATAAGCCGAACAGATATTCCGCGCTGTGCAAGAGGAACTGACGCACGTTGCTATCAATGCTCATGAACTCTGTTTCTCCATGCAAGCGGTGCCGCCCCGACGAAGCGCTTGAAGACCGTGGTGAAATGCGCCTGTGAGCGAAAGCCGCAATTCAGCGCAATCTCTAGCATGTTCTGTCGCGTCTCGAGCAATAGAGACTGGGCGTGTTCAATCCGACGACGCAACAGATATTCGTGTGGACGCAGTCCGCACGCAGCGCGAAATTGCGCCGCGAAGTGCATGCGCGTCAGTCCCGTACTTTGCGCCATGTCCTCGAGACCGATGGGCTCCGCAAGGTTCGCATCGATAAATTCCATCACGCGCGTCATGCGCCATTTTGGTAATTCGGAGCTGGTGCGCTGATTGCGCGGTTGCTTCGCGTATTGACGGCTCACAAGCCGTGAAACGATCGCGAGGCTCACACTTTCCATATAGATCTTGCCCAGGGCTGCGTCGCTACTCTGCGAGACTGCGAGCGCTTGGCCCAGGCGCTCGATCGCCGGATCCCGCAGCAGGCACTCGCCGGCAAGCGTGAGGTCGCCGTTTGGTGCGCGATTGAACAGGTCTTCGTAGCATTCGCCCAGTGCCTTCTGGGATGCATAAAGGTGCAGGACGTCGCCCTGCATCGAGTAACTAGCCCTTGCGCTCGTCCCAGGGGCAGCCGCGTGGGCGACGCCCGCAGGCACGCGCCCGCGAATCAACGGGCGCCCAGCGTATTCAAACGTCAGGGACGTGCACTTCAAGTTCAGCGCGATGCAGTGCAACGCCGGATGCCCGTCGCTCGAGACATCAAGCGGCGTGCTCTCCGTATGGGTCCATCGCTGGACGAGTACATCCGGGGAAGGCTGAAGCCTTGCCTCGGGATTCCGCCAGCGATCTTCTTGATCGATTCGCCTGCGAGCGACGAGAGGCAACTCGCTGGTTACAGGTTGAGGACATTCCAGCACGCTACTCATGGTTTATCTCCGTTCCCGGCCGCCTCGGTCTTTCACAGCGGCGCGATGATGAGCAATTTTTCAGGTTCAAAGGTAGCCCACAAGCCCAATCGCCACTAGCCCTACAATCGATTCGCCGATTGGCCATACGGTTTGGTATGGCTAATACCGCCGACAGCAGAGAGGCCGCTTTGCTGGCTTGACGTACTATGCAATTACCGATTGGTTGATTTTTAGGTGCATTTTTCTGGAAGTTTCTGGTTATTTGTATCTCGAACCTATACCTCGGTATTAGTCGCAACATATAAATGTTTTCGCTCGCTTTCTCGAGCCGGGTTCGCGTTCATCGCGCAAAAAAAAGGCGGTCCAGAGACCGCCATCAAGAACACACGAGTGACCGGTGAGCACCGGCCACGAAGGGATACATTCACGTCGGATTAGGCAAAGCCTCCATTCACGCGCAGAACCTGTCCGTTCACCCACTCGCCGTCTTTGCCGACCAGGAACGACACGGTGCCGGAGATATCCGCCGGCTCGCCGAGCCGCTGCAGCGGCGCAAGCTGCGCGAGCTGATGAATCTGTTCCACCGTTTTTCCTTTGAGGAATAGCTCCGTGGCAACCGGGCCCGGTGCCACAGCGTTCACGGTAATGCCCTTCCCGCGCATCTCATTAGCCAGTACCCGAACGAGCCCCTCAACACCGGCCTTCGATGCGATATACGCGCCATATCCTGGAAACGACTTGGCGATAACGCTGCTCGTGAAGGCTACGATCCGTCCGCCCGGTCCCAAATGCTTCGCCGCGTGAGCCATCACAAGATAGCTGCCACGCAGATTCACGTCGATTACGCGATCGAAGATCTCGATCGCATCAGGCTCGATCGGTTTGAGAGGCATGATGCCTGCGCAGTTTACGACCGCGTCCAGACGTCCAAACTCGGAAAGCGTGCGGCTAAATAGGTCTGCAACTGCGTCGGCATTGGCGAGGTTGGCAGGCACTGCGATCGCACGACTGCCGCGGCTAATGATTTCCGTTACCAACTCATCCGCATGGGCTGGGTTACCAGCGTAATTGGCTACGATGGCGAATCCGTCTTCTGCAAGGCGCAGAGCGACTTCCTTACCGATGCCACCGGAAGCGCCGGTTACCAACGCCACTTTGATCGATTCTGTCATGACATGCTCCTGGACTGGGGAAAAGACGCTAACGACGAACAGGCCCGCGCTATCGACTCGCACCGTTGCTGATGAAATTGCGTCGGACTCGCGTGATTCGCAGTCCGGGAGACCCATGTCGGTCGCGAGCAAACGCGTGCTTCGCTCTGGTCTCCAGCATCCAGTAGTCGGAACGATCTCGAGCGTAGGCGCCGCTCTTTCGTGCCTGAGGAAGTATAGGGACTAGGGTCGACGCGGGCCATCGGGCCGTGGCATAACCGGGCTATACGATGGCGCTAGGGGATGGACCGATGGTGTATGCCACTGGCGTGGCCGAAATGCTCAGCTCTCGTCGGGGCTGCTTCCGATTCCAAGTGCCTTGGCCTTCAGTACGAAGTCGGCGAGCGTGCTCGCCTCCATTTTCCGCATCGCCTGCCCGCGATGTATTTTGATGGTGATTTCGCTGAGTCCCATCTCCGCGGCGATCTGCTTATTACGCAAGCCTGATGCGACGAGCGCCATAACTTCGCGCTCCCGTGGGGTAAGCGATTCGTAGCATCTCCTGAGCGCCGAAGAGGCGCGCTCCATGTTGCGACGCTTTTCGTCGGCTGCCAATGCCTGATCGACGGCGTCGAGCATGTCCTGGTCGCGAAACGGCTTCGCAAGAAAGTCCGTCGCACCTGCCTTCATTGCCTTGACCGTCATGGCAATGTCGCCGTGGGCGGTCATAAAGATGATTGGGATACGGAGGTTGCTCGCAGCGATCTGCTCCTGCACCGCAAGTCCGCTCTGCCCTTTGAGGCGCACGTCGAGAATCAGACAGCTCGGTACGTCTGGCTTCTCGAACGCCAGGAAATCTCGCGCCGACAAGAACGCTGCGACGGGCAGGTCCACCGATCGCAGCAGAGTACTCAGAGCCTCCCGCATCGAATCGTCGTCGTCGACAACGTAGACGATCCGATTCAGCGCTTCCCCCGTTTCGTCATACTGTGAACTCATGCCCCGCTCTCCTGATGCTGCCGTAATTCATGTTTTTTTGCCTATTTTTTCGAGGCACGCGAGTATGTCCGCGCCAGTTACAGGTTTGTCGAGAAAGCACACCGCGCCGTTGGCAAAAGCTTGCTTGCGCATCGCGTCGGAACCGAAAGCGCTGATAAAAATAATAGGAAGCGCAATCTTCTTTTCGATAAGCTTGCGTTGCATTTCGAGGCCATCCATTCCGGGCATCTGCACGTCCGAAATCACGCAATCAATATCGCCGAGTCGGCCTGAGTCGAGAAACGCGGCAGCCGACGCGAATAGCAGGACATCACAGTCCAGTGACATCAAGAGCATGCCAGTCGCGAGACGCACGCTTTCGTCATCGTCAACGACCGAGACAATCATGGCGGGAGGCAAGCGAATGGTCCTCGTGCGGGCAGCGTTTTGAGCGGGGCGCTTGCCAGCTATTCTAGACGGCTAACGTCGCAGTCAACACTATATCTCCCGGTGTGGCAACTATATCTACGTATTAGTTTTGATTGCTCCGCATAGGCGCACCGGTTACGCCACTGTTTCCACGTCAGTCTGGCAGGGGCGCATTCGGGGCGGCCGGCTGCTCTGCCCCGAAACGGGGCGCGCAAATGTATTTCCGCTGCCGTGCGGATTTCAAAAAAGGACCGTTGACTTCGACAGCGATCGTGGTCGGGTAGTGGCACGCTATCCCCGTCGCCATCGCGTATTGGACGGCTGCTTTCGGGTTTCGCCGGGATCTGCCCGGGTGCCACGAGTACGAACAGCGCGAACGCGCCAGATTCCCTCACGACCCACAGGATAAAACCATGTCCCACCATTTGGACTCCCCTATTGCGCGCCAGGATATTCGCCTGGATATCACCGACCTTTACTGCTTCAGAGGGCAGACTGGCACGGTGCTCGTCATCAACGTCTGTCATTCGTTTTTGGGCGAGGTCATGGTTCCCGGCTACCATCCGGAAGGCATGTACGAATTCAAGATTGACACGAACGCGGATGCCGTTGAGGACATTACATATCGCCTGACGTTTGGCGACCGCGAAGCGCAGGGCAAGCAACGCTTTATATTGCGCCGCATTGCCGGTGACAAAGCGGTGGACCCGCACGCACCGGGAGAGGTTGTCGTTGAAGGCGCCACCGAAGCCGTGGTTACCGCTGCGTCGGGGCTGCGGGCGTGGGCTGGCAAGGCAGGCGATCCGTTCTGGATCGAGGCCGACGTCCTGCACGCGGTAGGCCACGCCTTCCAGGATGGCACACCGCTCGAGCTGGGCGCATGGACGCCGAAAGATGCTCGCAACCTGTTCGCCGGTCATACTGTCTATTCGATCGTCATCGAGATCCCCGATGCCGAACTCCTCGCGCTGGCTGGGCCGGACCATCGCATCGGCGTGTGGGCGGTCGCCTCGCTGGCAACTGACGCGGGCGGCTGGCGCTCGATCAACCGCGTTGGCCTCCCAATGATTCATCCGCTCTTCACGCAGTTCAACGAGGATCTCGGTAACCGGCTGAATGCGGGTAACCCAGCGGACGACTTCGCCACATTCGGCGAAACAATCATCAAGGCCGTCGCAGGCGCGGTTACGGCAAATGGGACGGCTGAAGATCCGATCGGATACGCTACCTCCGTCGCACATCGCTTCCTCCCGAACATCCTGCCTTATACCGTCGGCACCCGGGCAGTCTTTGGCATGGCCAGTTGGAACGGCCGCTCATTGACTGACAACGCGCCGGACGTCATGTTCACGATCGCGGCGAATACGCCGGTCAGCCAACATATCGGCAAAGAATCCGTATCCCGGAAGCCGAACGCCAGCTTCCCGTATGTGCCCAGGATCTGACGCGCCGTGTGAACCCGCGCCGCGCGGGTTCGCACTTTCCGGCCGCTTTGCGAGAGACGTCCATGCCCTTCGATTTCCGACTGAAGCATTCCGAGGCTCGCCCCTCGATAGCATTACTGCCCTCCACGCCGGCCCAAGGCGCAACGCTGCTTGCGCTGCTCGTCTTCATCGCGCTACTTCACGTTGTCGGGTGGGGCACGCTGATCATGCTCGTCGATCCATTGCATCTCAGCATCGGCTCGAAGGCGTTCGGCATCGGCGTTGGCCTAACCGCCTACACGCTAGGCATGCGTCATGCGTTCGACGCGGACCATATCGCCGCGATCGACAACACGACGCGTAAGCTGGCCGGCGAGGGCAAGCCGGCAGTATCGGTCGGCTTCTGGTTTTCGCTCGGTCATTCGACAATAGTGTTCGCGCTGACCCTTCTACTGGCGCTCGGTGCGCATTCCGTTGCCGGATACATCAATCGCGAGAATTCCGCCTTTCATGCGCTCACCAGCGTTGTCGGTACTAGTGTTTCGGGCGCGTTTCTCTATTTGATCGCTGCGTTCAATCTGGTTACGCTGATCGACATTGTGAAGCTGTTCAGGCAACTTCGACATGGACACTTCGACGAAGCATCCCTCGATGCGCTAAGCGACCGGCGTGGTTTCCTGAACCGGCTGCTTGCACCGTTTATGCGAATCGTCAGCAAGTCCGCGCATATGTATATCGTAGGCTTGCTGTTCGGCCTCGGCTTCGATACGGCGACCGAAATCGCACTTCTCGTGATCACCGGCTCCGGCGCGGCGTCCGGCCTGCCGTGGTACGCCACACTGTGTCTGCCCGTGCTCTTCGCTGCCGGAATGCTGCTGTTCGACACGCTCGACGGCTCGTTCATGAACGTCGCGTACGGGTGGGCGCTCTCGCGCCCCGTGCGCAAGATCTACTACAACATCGTCGTGACCTCGCTCTCGATCGGCGTGGCATTGCTGATTGGCACGCTCGAAATACTCGGCCTGTTTCGGGAGCGGCTCGATCTGCATCACGGCGCATTCGCGTGGCTCGCCGAACTGGACCTCGACAAGATTGGCTTTGCGATCGCCGGCTTGTTCGTCGCGACCTGGCTCGTGTCGGTTGCCGTCTGGAAGCTAGGCCGCGTCGAGGAAAAATGGGCACCGCGAGCCCAGCGCGCGGCAGCGTCGCGCGATTGAAGCACACACTACTCATTCACTGTGGAGAACGCAACATGAAAACGCGTACCCTGGGCCGGCATGGCCCGACGGTGTCGGCGCTCGGCCTCGGCTGCATGGGCATGTCCGATTTTTACGGACCGGCCGATCGCACGGAAAGCATCGCCACGTTGCACGCCGCGCTCGAAGCTGG
Organism: Paraburkholderia sp. BR10923; assembly: GCF_040948765.1. NCBI lineage: Bacteria > Pseudomonadati > Pseudomonadota > Betaproteobacteria > Burkholderiales > Burkholderiaceae > Paraburkholderia > Paraburkholderia sp. BR10923. The sequence goes on from NZ_JBFPKO010000010.1 coordinate 162,121, forward strand.
TGTCACGCTGCTCGATACTGGCGACTTCTATGGGATGGGTCACAACGAGTTGCTCATTCGCGACGCACTGGCGAGCATCGCGCCGTCGCGTCGGGACTCGGCCATCATCAGCGTGAAATTCGGTGCGTTGCGCGATCCCGCGCGGGGCTGGCACGGCTACGATGGCCGTCCGGCGGCGGTACGCAACTTTCTGGCTTATTCACTGCAGCGGCTCGGTGTCGACCATGTGGATATCTATCGGCCCGCGCGACTCGATCCCAGCGTCCCGATTGAGGACACGGTGGGGGCAATCGCGGACCTGGTAAAGGCGGGATATGTGCGCCATGTCGGTCTGTCCGAACTCGGTCCCGAATCGATCCGTCGCGCGGCGGCCGTCCATCCCATCAGCGACCTGCAGATCGAATACTCCCTGATTTCGAGGGGCATCGAGGACGAGATCCTGCCGACCTGCCGCGCCTTGGGTATCGGCGTTACCGCCTATGGCGTGCTCTCGCGCGGACTCATTAGCGGGCACTGGCACGCGGGCACGCGCACGAACGATTTTCGCGCGATCAGCCCTCGTTTCCAGGAAGAAAATGCGGCACATAATCTTGCACTCGTCGAGGCATTGCGGGCCGTCGCCGATCGTAAGGGCGTGACTGTCGCTCAGCTCGCGATTGCCTGGGTCGCGTCACGAGGCAACGATATCGTGCCCCTCGTCGGCGCCCGCAAGCGCGAGCGGCTGAACGAGGCATTCGGCGCGCTTGATGTCGAACTCGACGCGAACGACATCGCCGACATAGAGCATGCGGTGCCGAAAGGCGCAGCGGCTGGCGAACGTTACGCACCCGCGTTGCTCACTGAGCTGGATAGCGAGAAGCGTAACCGCTGACGCAATGCATTCCTGGCGGTGGCCGGCGCGCGAGGCAGCCGGTCACCGCTCGCCGCGTCGACTTCGGTCTCCCGGCGCAGTCGCTGAAGGCCGCATAGAAGCCGTTACAAGCAGTCGGCCACCCTTCGGAAGATCAACGGCGCATTCGAGTCGGCTACACCAGCGTTTAACGCCCTAAGCAAGAGCGAAAGCGGCTTATACCATGGTGTAGTGGCTATCGCGCCCTCGTGCTGTTATTGTCGAAGACAGTACAGGAACCAGCCACAACCTTATCTGCTGGCTCCGCAGAACTTCGAATCGGTTCGAAATCCGTTCAGTCGTATTTCCAGATACAGCGATGATCAAACCTGGACCGCCCGCTTCGCTCGATGGCCCCTCCAGCACGATCGATCCGACCGCTGCGACGACCTCCTCCCAAGCAATGCCGAACCCCGTCACCGCTGCCGACATTGCGGGAGGCGTGCCTCAGGAGCTGTTCCGTCTCGCGCCAATCCCGATCCTTGTAGAAGACTGGTCGGAGGTCAAACGGCGAATCGACGCTCTGCGAGAAAGCGGCGTTGCGGATCTCGATGCGTACATAGAAGCGAATCCGGGGTTAATCGACGAACTGCGCCGCCTGCATTCGATCGTAGATGCTAACGAAGCCACCCTTTCTCTTTTCGAGGCCGACTCAAAGGAGATATTTCACGCGTGGTCGCGTCAGTTGTTGCCGGCCGATCGATTCAGTAACTCACAGGTCTTGCGCGGGATGCTGCTGGGCCACACGTCGTGCCAGGGCGAGCGCACACTCACGTCGCTGAAAGGACGGAAGGTACCGATCGTCTGGCGCTGCGCATTGCCCGACAAGATCGAGCAATACCGACGGCTTCACTTCTACGCGTTCGACGTCACGGAGTACAAGGAAAACAGCGCTCGACTCGATGCGCTGCGTGCCGAGATGGCGCACTCGCAACGGGTATCGACGGTCGACCAGTTGGTCGCATCGATTACCCACGAGATCGGTCAACCGCTCGCTGCGATCCGCACGGCGATCGAGGCCGCGATTCGCTGGCTTGGCCGCAAGGAACCCCACGTGACGGAGGCGGTAGCCGCGCTGCGCAATGCAGCTCGCTGGACCGACGACACGACCGAGATTTGCCGCCGGCTGCGCGGTTTTCTTGGCAACGCACCGATACAAGCGCGGCGTCTCGACTGTGCGGAGATCATCGAATCAGCGATGCTCCTCGTTGCGCCGGAAGCAAATGCCAAGTCGATTTCGCTGCGCAAGGAGGTCGAACCCGGGCTAACGGCATTCGCTGATCACATCCATGTCCAGCAGGTTCTCACCAATCTGCTGATCAACAGCGTGCACGCGATCGCTGCACGCGGCCGGGATGGCGAGGCCTTTGTGCGAGTCAGGGCTGTAAGTTACAGCGAGATGCACGTGCTGTTCGAAGTCGTCGACTCCGGTTGCGGAATCGACAGTGCCGATCCACAGGCCGTTTTTCAGCCTTTCCTCAGCACGAAGCGCGATGGCATGGGGATGGGCCTGCCGATTTCGAAATCGATCGTTGAATCGCACGGTGGCAAGATCTGGGTGGGGTCCACGGGGAAAACCGGGACCCGCTTCTGCTTTACGCTGCCGCGTCCCGAAACAGCCGCCAACGATGCCGTGGATGTCCATGCTAACGATGCGGGAACGCTCATCCGCGATTCCTGATGACAGAGTGCCCAGCATTGCATGGGTCAGCCAACGCCATAGAAATCGACATGCCCACCTTCTGCGCGAATCCCCCAGTTGAGGCCGCACACATGATGACCAAACGGACTGCGGTGACCGTGGTCATTGCGAACGCACTGGAATTCTTCGATTACTTTTCGTATGCAACGTTTATCGCGTTTATAAACAGGGCGTTTTTCCCGCACTCCAGTAATGCTGCCGGCATGATCTATTCCTTCGGGATTTTCGCCGCGGGATTCCTGGCTCGTCCGCTCGGCGCGATCCTGATCGGCATGCATGCCGATTCCGCGGGCCGCAAACCGGCTTTGCTTCTGACTTCGCTACTGATCACCGTGGGCACGCTCGGCGTCGCAGCGGTGCCGGGTTATTCGACCATCGGATTGGCCGCTCCGACGCTGGTGCTGCTATGCAGGCTAGTTCAGGGTGTCGCAATCGGCGGGGAAATGGGCGTATCCGCGTCGCTGATGATGGAGTCGTGCCCCCCGCAACGGCAATCCTGGTACGCCGGGTGGCTCATGGCCGGTCAGGGGTTGGCACTGGTCGCGTCCGGCCTCTGCGGGATGGCGATTTCCCAGATGCTGCCGCCAGCCGAAGTCGAGCGGTGGGGATGGCGGCTGCCGTTTGCGCTCGCCACCGCGATCGTTCCACTGCAGTATCTTTTGCGTCGCCACATCAAGGAAGATTGGCGCAAACCAACGACGGTTCTTCCAGTGAGCACATACACGTCCGGCCATGGCAAACAATGGTTGATTGCGCTCCTGCTCATCTTTGGCGGCACAGTGCCGACGTACATGGCAGCGTACACCGCTGCTTTCGGCGTCGGCGGCGCAATACCGACCGCGAAACTCACCGCCACTGCGACGATGCTGGTCGGCCTGATCAGCGTCGTGGCGTCGGTGGCCGGCGGCTGGCTTGCGGATCACTTCGGCAACAGCCGCATCATTGCAGTGTCGCGCGTCATGACAATGATCGTCGTATTTCCGGCGTTCCGGTTCGCAGCGTCTGCGGGCGGTGACTCGTCCCTGCTCGCCGCGATCATGCTGTTCGCCGGCCTGTCAATGGCAGGCGGCGGCCCTGCCATCGTCGAAATTCTGCGCATGTTTCCGGAGCGCCAACGGGCGCTGTCGCTGTCGCTGGTGTATTCCGTCGGCGTCGCGCTATTCGGTGGAACAGCACCGTTAATCGTCGCGTCGGTGAGCCTCTGGGCCGGCAGCCACTACGCCCCGACCTGGTACATTCTGCTCGCCTGCGTGGCGAGTCTGTTCGCTCTGCTTCTCCTCGCTGGGTCAAGATCGGAATCCGCTATTCATCCGGCGCAAACGAATTGAACGAGCCTTTGGCGCGCATTTGAGGCAGCACGTTCGAATTCGAAAGAATCCACTCGATCTCGCAATCGCGGTCGTACCGCCGGCAAGAAAATCACCTGGCTGACCACAACAACGGTAATCGATCTACCACTCTGGAGAAATCATGAGCAAGACAGTACTCGTCACCGGGGCATCCAGCGGATTCGGCCGTCTGATCTCCGTCGCACTCGCGCGAGCCGGATACACGGTCTATGCGTCGATGCGCGACATCGCCGAACGCAATGCCGAGGTGGCCGCGCAACTGATCAACCTCGCGCAAAGCGAAGCAATCGCTCTCCGCCCAGTCGAGATGAACGTGCAATCCGAGCCCTCGGTAGCAGCGGCCGTCGCGAAGGTCATCGACGAGGAGGGCAAGATCGACGTGCTGATTCACAACGCCGGTCACATGGTGTTTGGTCCCGCGGAAGCCTTCACGCCAGAACAATACGCGGCGCTGTACGACGTGAACGTCGTCAGCACGCAGCGCGTCAACCGTGCGGTTCTGCCACATATGCGTCATCAACGGCAAGGCCTGCTGGTCTGGATTTCGAGCAGCAGCTCTGCCGGCGGCACGCCGCCGTGGCTTGCACCGTACTTCGGCGCAAAGGCGGCCATGGATGCGATCGCCGTTCAGTACGCGCGGGAACTCTCGCGTTGGGGGATCGAGACATCCCTCATCGTGCCCGGCGCGTTCACGAAAGGCACGAACCACTTCGCCCACGCGGGGCTACCTGACGACAAGGACCGTGCCGCCGAATACGACAACGGCCCGTATACCGGCTTTGGCGAACAGGTGCAGACGGCGTTCTCGGCGATCGTGCCGCCCGATGCAGATGCGGGACTCGTGGCAAGCGCGGTCGTCGATGTCGTAAATGCGCCGTTCGGCAAGCGCCCCTTCCGCGTTCACATCGATCCCACCGAAGACGGCGCGAACGTCGGTTTCACGGTACTCGACCGTCTTCGTTCGGAAATGCTGCACCGAGTCGGCCTCGCCGACCTGCTCAAGCCGCGGTCGTTCAAGTAAGCAACCGCGCGTGGGACGGAGCGCAGACTCCGTCCCGAACGCTTGCAGATCGCGCGTCCGGCTCGATCGAGCGGGACAGTTACCCGGCTTGATACACTCAATGGTGCGACGCATCAATCGCACTCGAACACTGCATCCACCGGCCGTGCGGCCGTCGGTGGCAACACCTCACTGCGCAGCTAGCGTTAGCTCCTCTTTTAGGCTATATAAGGCGATTTCTTGCCATACGTTTTGGCTAGAATGTCGGATGACGATCGGAACGACCCACGCGGGAATATTCGGGCACCGGTCTCGCCTTTGAGCCTAATGACGGGGAACGCAATGACGAACATGCCGGACGATGCCATCGACTCTATCGTCTATGTGATCGATGACGACAGCGCAATGCGCCAAGCGGTCGAGACATTGTTGGACTCCGTCGACCTGACCGTCAAACTATTTGCCAGCCCAACAGAATTCCTGGCGATGGATCTTCCTGAGGTGCCCAGCTGCGTTGTTCTGGACGTTCGGCTCAAAGGCCAAAACGGACTCCAGGTGCAAGAGCAGATTGCCCGCCAGCTTGGGCTGCCCGTGATTTTGATGACCGCGCACGGCGACATTCCGATGTCGGTTCGCGCAATGAAGACTGGCGCAGTCGACTTCCTGCCGAAACCTTTTCGCGGTCAGGATATGGTCGAAGCGGTCACTGCCGCTTTGGAGGTGGACCGGGAAAGGCGCGCGAAAGAGCAGTCCGCGGTGGCATTGCGCAAGCAGTATGAATCGTTGACCCCGCGTGAACGCAAAATCATGGAATTGGTGGCCGCCGGACTGCTCAACAAGCAGATTGCCACCGAACTGAATCTCAGCGAAATCACGGTCAAGCTCCATCGCGGCCAGGCGATGAAGAAAATGAAATCGGCATCGTTCGCCGATTTCGTACTGAAGGCCGAGGCATTGGGTCTCGTCAAAGGCCCTGCCGGATCTGCCGCGCGCGATTGAACCGGGCCACTGCGAGACAATTCCGCCCAGCCATGAACAGACCGACGACTCCGCGTTCTTCAATCACTGAGGCCGCGGCCTCGCCGGCAGTCCAATTCACCCAGATCAGTATCGCGGACATCGTTCAGGAGGACGCTGACGTAACCTATTGCACGGCGTCAGCCTCTCGCCCGGATGGAAATCGCAGATGTCTGCTGATAGCCCGACCGACAAGCGCGGCACCCGATATCGCCACATTCGAGCGCCTGTCGAACGAGTATCGGCTGAGAGACAAGCTCGGCGAGAGCTGGGCCATCCGTCCGCTCGAATTGCAGCGCCAAAACGACCGGCCCATTTTGCTCCTTGACAACAATGGGGCGGAGCCGCTCGAGCATTTGTTGACCGGTGCGCTACCTACCAGTCGGTTTTTGACGCTGGCCATCAGTGCCGCGGCCGCCGTTGGACGCATGCATCACTGCGGTATCGTGCACAAGGACCTGAAGCCTGCTCATCTTTACGTCGACACAGTCAACGCCACGATCAGACTCACCGGCTTCGGAATTGCTTCTGAGATTGCGCGTCACCAAGAGCCAGCCACTCCCCCCGATGTGATCGCAGGCACGATGGCATACATGGCGCCAGAGCAGACAGGCCGCCTGCGGCGCGCCATTGACGCTCGCAGCGATCTTTATAGCCTCGGCGTAGTTTTCTACCGCATGCTGACCGGAACGCTGCCTTTTTCGGCCAATACGCCAATGGAGTGGATTCACAATCACACGTCGAGAAAACCCGTGCCGCCGCACGTGCGATCACCGTGGGTGCCAGTCCAGTTATCGTCGATCGTCACCAAACTGCTGGAGAAGGGTCCCGAGGAGCGCTATCAAAGTGCAGCGGGCCTCGAATGCGACCTTCGCCTTTGCATGAAAGAATGGTCCGCTCACGGTGACATTCGTCCATTCAACGCTGGCGAGGCCGATCTGCCAGACCGGTTCGCTGGACCGGCCAGACTGTATGGCCGAGAGCGAGAATTGGCCCGACTGGTGAGTGCATTCGAGCGGGTGCTGCTTGGCGGTTCCGCCGAAGTAGTACTCGTTTCCGGGTACTCTGGCGTCGGCAAGTCCTCCGTGGTAGGGGAACTGCGGCGGTCCTTCGTCGTCTCGCAACGGACATTCGCCGCTGGAAAATGCGACCAGCACAACAGCGACGTGCCCTATGCGGCGCTCAGGCTAGCGCTGAAAGATCTGGTCAAGCAGTTGCTCACGAGACACGAAGAGGAAGTAAGCCACTGGCGCAACGCCATTCGCGAAGCGCTAGGGCCCAACGGGAAACTCGTTACCGACCTCGTTCCTGAACTGGCACTTCTCATCGGCGAACAGCCTGCTGCGCCTGAGCTACCGCTTCAACAGGCTCAAAGCCGGTTCCAGCTTGTGCTGCGCCGCTTCATCAACGCCTTTGCACGCGAGAACACCCCGCTCATACTGTTCATCGACGATCTACAGTGGGCAGACGCCGCTACGCTCGATCTGTTGGGCGACATCGCCGGGCAATCCGATATGCGCCATCTGCTGCTAATTGGCGCCTATCGCGATAACGAGGTCGACCAGTGCCACCCCCTCGCGCAGAAAATTGCCGCGACCAGAGCAATCGGTGCTGACATCGAGGAAGTAAAGCTCGCGCCACTGGAGCCCGGGCAAGTCGTGTCGCTGGTTGGCGACGTGCTGCGTTCCAACGACGAGTTCGTTGAACCGTTGGCAAATATCATTCATACGAAAACTGCCGGCAACCCGTTCTTCGTCATTCAGTTTCTTCACACACTTGCCGATGAGCAATTGATTGTCAGAGACAACGCCGCAGGTCGCTGGTCATGGGACATTCAGCCCATTCAGAGCGCCGGCTATACCGACAATGTGGCCGACTTGATGAGCGCCCGACTCCAGCGCTTGCCGCGTGATTGTCTTGACGTTCTTCGCGACCTCGCATGCCTCGGCAACACCGCAACAGCTCACAGCCTGGCAATCGTCCGGCAAGCGACCGAAGATGCAATCCATCTGAGCCTGCGAAGTGCTGTGCAACAGGAACTCGTTGAAAGGATCGGCAACGCATATCGGTTCTCGCACGACCGCGTTCAGGAGGCAGCCTATTGCCTCACACCCGACTGCGCACGCACTGAAACTCATCTCACGCTTGCCCGGCGATTGTCGAACCATCTCTCAGACGAGAACGACGACGGACTCTTTGAAATCGCCAGCCAGTTCAATCGTGCCCTGGGCGGTGTCACATCCAATGAAGAGCGCGAGGCAGTTGCGGAGATTAATCTTCGTGCCGGCATACGTGCCAAGCGTACTGCAGCCTACGACGCTGCGCTGCGTTACCTGAACGCGGGCGCGGCACTCTTCGCCCACGGCCCAACCGAGCGGCAGTCCGATATCCGCTTTCGGTTTGAACTGGAAATCGCGGAGTGCGAATTTCTTACCGGCAAGCTCTCGGACGCGGAACGCCGCTTGACGGTCCTGTCAACGAAACCCATGAGTCTGCCTGATCAAAGCCGAGTTACAGTCAGCCGAATGGATGTCTGCACGACCCTGGACCAAAACGATCGTGTCGTCTCCATAGCCCTCGAATTTTTGCGGAATGCAGGCATATCATGCTCGGCCCACCCTGCCGACGATGAGGTCAAACAAGAGTACGAAGAGCTTCAGAGAAGAATGGCCGGTCTTTCAGTCGCGGATATCGTCAAACTCCCCCCGATGACCGACCCGACTACGCTAGTGACGGTCGAAGTGTTGACGCGACTTTTGTCTGCGGCCTGTTTCACCGACTTCAATCTCAATTCGCTTATCACGTGCAAGGCGATCAACCTGAGCCTCGCGAACGGAAACTGTGAGGCCTCCTGCGTCGCTTATGGAACCCTGAGCAGAATCGCCGGCCCCCGTTTTGGTGATTTCGAAATTGGGGTTCGTCTCGGCCAGGCTGGCTACCAAATCGCCGAGCTTAACGCGCATCATCGTTTTCATGCGAGCATTTGCCTCGTGTTTGCTTCTTTCACATTGCATTGGACAGAACACGTCCGCCTTTCCGAAGCTCTATTCCGACGGACCTTCGTGTCTGCGAATAAAGCAGGCGACCTTATGTACGCGTCGTTTGCCTGCACGCACATCAACACCAATCTTCTGTTTTCAGGCGAAGCACTGCCGAACGTTCAACGCGACGCAGAAGACGGCCTTATCTTCGTCGAAAAGGCGCGGTACGCGCTTATCGTCGATATTGTCTCGACACAGCTTGCTTTCACCCGCTCGATGCGTGGCCAAACTCGCCTGTTCGGTTCATTCGATTACGAGCATTTTGAAGAACAGGCGTTCGAATCGCGTCTGGCTCAGAACCCCGGTCTCGCCATTGCGGAATGCTGGTACTGGACGCGAAAAATGCAGGCGCGCTATCTTGCCGGCGACTACGAGACGGCGGTTATTGCGCTATCAAGAGCCCAATCGTTGTTGTGGACCTCGTCGATGTTCATCGAGGAGGCGGAATTTCATTTCTATGCCGCGCTTACGTTGGCCGCACGCGCCGAACATGTATCCGTTGACGAACGTGATGAGCATTTGAAGCGGATCGCTTATCACCATACGCTTTTGAAGCGTTGGGCGAGCAACTGGCCCAAGAATTTCGAGGATCGTGCGGCGTTGGTCAACGCGGAGGTTGCGCGTCTCGAAGGCGCGATCATCGAGGCCGAGCAATCCTACGAACACGCGATCCGGTCGGCCCGCCGCAGCGACTTTCCGCATCAGGAAGCAATCGCGAGCGAACTGGCGGCAAGTTTTTATCGCGCGCGCGGCTTCGACATCATCTCGGATGCCTATCTACGCAACGCACGCTATGGTTATCTGCGTTGGGGTGCGACGGGCAAGGTCCAACAGTTCGACAAGACATATCCGCACCTTGCCGCCGGCGAACACCGCAGCCTCGCCCGCGACACGATAAAGTCGCAGGCAGGCGACCTGGATTTCGGTCTGTTGATTGAGGTGTCACAACACATCTCGTCCGAAATCGTGCTGGAAAATGTGATCGACACATTCATGAAAGCGGTCCTGACGCACGCGGGCGCCGACCGTGGCGTGTTGATCCTCACCTCGCCGCCAGGCGGACCACGAATAGAGGCGGAAGCAATCGTTCGTCAAGACACGGTCATCGTCGAGCAGCAAAGCGTCGCTGTTGGCGAGCGCCACCTTGCGATGAAAATCGTGAACTACGTGTTGCGAACGCGGGAAATTGCCATCGTGAGCGATAGTGCTGCCGACCCTATATTCGGGGCGGACCCGTATCTCGCTGCGCACGGTGTCCGTGCGGCGCTATGCATTCCTCTTTTGCGCCGGGGCCAGTTGGCGGGAGTTCTCTATCTCGAGAACAGACTCGCCGCTGGCGCCTTCGTCGACTCTCGCATCGCGGCACTCAATGTTCTGGCATCGCAAGTGACAATAGCGCTGGAAAACGCACGCCTCTACAGGGAATTGTCCGACCGCGAGGCGAGAATCCGGCGCCTCGTCGATGCAAATATCATCGGCATTTCGATCTTTTCGCTCGATGGAACATTGCTGGATGCTAACGCCGCCTTCCTTGACTTGGTCGGATACAGTCGAGAGGAACTACAGCGTGGAGAACTGAACTGGAAAGTTCTGACTCCCGTCGAATGGCTGGAGCGAGACCTTTCCGTTCACGAGCCGATACTTCGCAAAGACGGCGTGCTGCCGCCACTCGAGAAGGAATACTTCCGGAAGAACGGCAGCCGCGTTCCGGTTCTGGTTGGCGCCGCAATGTTTCCGCCATCGCACGAGGAAGGGGTAGCGTTCGTTCTCGATTTGGGCGCGAGCAAGCTCGCGGAGGCGGAGGCGCGAGAAAGCGAAATCCGCTTTCGCGAAGTGCAGCGTGAACTGGCCCATGCGAATCGGCTGTCTACGATCGGGCAACTGACTGCAACGATCAGCCACGAGGTGAAGCAACCCATCGCAGCGATGGCTGCGAACGGCGACGCAGCATTGCGCTGGCTATCCGCGACTCCCGCAAATGTCGACCGGGCTCGCGACGCACTGAATCTGATTGTCCGAGACGCGATGCGAGCGGGCGATATCATCGATCGCATACGAAATCTGGTCCGCAAGGCACCGGCCCGCGAGGAAACGGTTGATATCAATTCGGCCATCAACGAAGTTCTGTTCATTACTCGACGTGATTCGGAAAAGAACGGCGTTACTATCAAAACAAAACTGGCTTCCCCTGCACCGTTCGTTAGTGGAGATCGGGTTCAACTTCAGCAAGTCGTGCTCAACCTGATTGTCAACGCGATTGAAGCAATGAGCGCGGTCAATGAAGGCAGACGAACGCTGGACATCGAGACATCTGTGATCCATGGGGGCGACGTCCAAATACACGTATCGGATTCGGGACCAGGTCTTCCCGCAGCGCACGTCGATCGGCTTTTCGAGCCATTCTTCACAACGAAGGAAACAGGGATGGGCATCGGCCTATCCGTTGCACATTCCATCGTTCAGGCCCACGGCGGAAGTGTGCTTGCAGTTCCCAATCAATCCGGCGGCACCACTTTTCGGGTCACGCTCCCGTCTGCGGACAATGAGCCACGGTTGCAGTCGTGACACACGCAGTCATCCTCGCCAATCCGACATGACCGACTAGCGTCGCCAGGCGATAGATCAGCCGCCATGCGATTGCACAAAATCTGATCTGGCGACGCAACGAAACGCACCGAACCGCCCCTAAGCTGCGGGTAGCGCATCACTAATGGCGCTATACACAAGTTAGGAGGAAAACGGTGGCAAAGATCCTGTGTGCGCTCTTCCCTGATCCCGTAACTGGCTATCCGCCGAGTTACGCCCGCACAGATGTTCCGTCGATTACATCGTACCCGGGCGGGCAACGTCCTCCCTCACCTCAGGGGTCGTTGGGGTTCAAGCCCGGGGAATTGGTCGGCTCCGTGTCAGGAGAACTAGGTCTGCGTCATTATCTCGAAAGTCAAGGTCATGAACTGATCGTGACGAGCGACAAGGACGGGCCGGACTCAGTCTTCGAACGCCATCTCTGCGACGCGGACATCGTTATCTCACAGCCCTTCTGGCCGGCCTATCTGACCCGCGAACGCATTGCGAAAGCAAAGAAGCTGAAGCTCGCGCTAACTGCAGGCATTGGATCAGATCACGTAGACCTTCAGGCAGCGGCAGAACGGGACATTACTGTCGCCGAAGTGACGTTTTCAAACAGCGTCAGCGTAGCGGAGCATGTCGTGATGACGGTGTTAGCGTTGGTGCGCAACTACTTGCCCTCCCATCAGTTTGCCGTGAATGGCGGCTGGAACATCGCCGACTGCGTCGCTCGCAGCTACGACCTCGAAGGGATGCACTTCGGTACGATCGGAGCCGGCCGCATCGGGCTTGCCGTGTTGAGACGGCTGAAACCGTTCGACGTGCACCTGCACTACTACGATCCGCATCGACTCTCCCCGGAACTCGAGAGAGAATTGAACGTCACCTTTCATTCGAGCGCTGAGTCGTTGGTCCGGGTATGCGACGTGATCAATCTTCAGAGCCCCCTGTATCCATCGACCGAACACATGTTCAACGATGCAATGCTGGCGCAAATCAAGTCGGGGGCTTATCTGGTCAATTGCGCGCGTGGGAAGCTGTGCGACGCCGATGCGGTCGCGCGCGCACTCGAGTCCGGCCGTCTCGCCGGTTACGGTGGGGATGTCTGGTTCCCGCAACCGGCTCCGGCCGAACATCCATGGCGCAGTATGCCGAACGAGGGGATGACGCCGCACATTTCAGGCGCGTCGCTGTCGGCACAAGCGCGGTATGCGGCCGGTACGCGCGAGATCCTTGAGTGTTTCCTCGAAGGGAGGCCCATCCGTGCGGAGTACCTGATCGTCAACGGCGGCAAGCTCGCGGGCACTGGAGCGGCCTCCTACAAGCTGAGTTGATTTCTGTATTGCGCCATCGCTGACCTCGTTCCGATCCGGTAACTCGCTACTAAGCTCCCAGGATCGGCAACGATACGGTCGCAGGTATTGCTGAGAATTCCTCGACGGAACTTCACATGACGACGCGACGAAACGTGCCGGGCATCCGCCCTTATAACGGACCCGCCGGCGGCTGGGGTGCGCTGAAAGCCACCGCGCAGGCCATCCGCCGGCAGATGGATAACATATCAGCCCCGATCACGCTGATGAGGGTGAACCAGCCCGCCGGCTTCGATTGTCCTGGCTGTGCATGGCCTGACAAGGAACACCGTTCAACTTTCCAATTCTGTGAGAACGGAGCAAAGGCGGTCACATGGGAAGCGACAACCAGGCGTGTTTCCCCGGAGTTCTTTGCGCGCAACACCGTGACGTCCCTACTGCAAAAAAGTGACTTCGAGTTGGAGGATCTGGGCCGTCTCACCCACCCACTCGTCTACGACCGCGCGACCGACACGTACCGTGCGGTGGAATGGGACGACGCGTTTGCGCGCATCGGCGAGATTTTGCGGGAACTCTCGCCGAACCAGGTGGAGTTCTATACGTCAGGTCGCGCGTCGAACGAAGCTGCGTACCTGTACCAACTATTCGCCCGTGAGTACGGCTCGAACAATTTTCCGGATTGTTCCAATATGTGCCACGAGGCAACCAGCGTGGGGCTGCCACACTCGATCGGCATCGGCAAAGGGACCGTGTCGCTGGAGGATTTTGAATCGACTGAACTCATCATTTCGATTGGCCACAACCCGGGCACGAATCACCCGCGCATGATGGGAACGCTACACGAAGCGTCACGCCGCAATGTCCCCATCATCGCCTTCAATCCGTTGCGCGAGCGAGCGCTTGAACGATTCACGGATCCGCAGAACCTGGTCGAAATGGCAACCTATGGTTCGACGCGCATCGCATCGACCTACTATCAGGTCGCTGCCGGCGGCGACGCGGCGGCACTGAAAGGTATCATGAAGGCACTGCTGACGATGGAGCGCGAACAAGGCCAGGTGCTTGATCGTGCGTTCATCGCCACACACACGCAGGGATTCGATGCATTCGCCGCCAGCATCGAAGCGGCCTCGTGGGACCGGATAGAGAAGGAAAGTGGCCTCTCGCGCGCGGATCTCGAAGAGGTCGCGCTCGCCTACGCCAAATCCAATGCCACGATCGTCACGTATGGAATGGGGATCACTCAGCATTGCAACGGCACAGCAAATGTACGTCTGATTGCTGACCTTTTGCTATTGCGCGGTAACTTTGGCAAGCCGGGTGCCGGCATCTGTCCTCTACGTGAACATTCAAATGTCCAGGGGAATCGCACTGTCGGCATCACCGAGAAGCCATCCACAGCGTTTCTTCGGCTGATTGAAGAGACGTGTGGGTTCACCCCGCCGTCGGCTCACGGTCATGACGCAGTTCAAGCGGTTCAAGCGATGATCGACGGCAAGGCAAAGGCGCTCATCGCTCTCGGCGGAAACTTCGCAGTCGCATTGCCCGATGCACAGAGGTCGTTCCCCGCCATAACGGGGCTCGACCTGAGTGTACACATCGGCACAAAACTCAATCGCACCCACCTGCTCGTCTCCAAGGAAGCGTACCTGTTCCCATGCCTTGGCCGCACCGAAGTCGACGTGCAGGCAGGAGGCCATCAGTCAATCACCGTCGAAGACTCCATGTCGATGGTCCACGCGTCTGCTGGCAAGCTCACTCCGGCGTCGGAGCACTTGCGCTCCGAGCCCGCCATTGTTGCTGGCATCGCACGCGCGACGTTGCCCGACAGTAAGGTAGCGTGGACGGATCTGATCGCCAACTACGACAACATCCGCGATCTGATCAAACGCACCGTACCTGGATTCGAAGCGTTCAACGAGCGGATCAGGCACCCGGGCGGATTTCGTCTCCCGATACCCCCAACCGAGCGGCAGTGGCATACATCTTCCGGGAAGGCCGAGTTCTCCGTCTACGAAGGTGTCGGGCGTGGCACAGACGCTCCGGATGACGTCAAGGCGCTTCGCCTCATCACCATTCGCAGCCATGACCAATACAACACCACGATTTATGCGCTGGATGACCGGTATCGCGGCGTATTCGGCCGGCGCGACGTATTGTTCATGAATGAGACCGATCTTCGGGAGCACGGACTCGAGCACGGCGATTTCGTCGATATCGAGACGGTCACTTCGGGCCGGCAACTTCGACTGAAAAACATCACCGCAATCGCGTACGCGATCGCGAAGGGCTCAGTCGCTGCGTACTATCCGGAAGCCAATGTTCTGGTGCCGCTCGACCACATCGACAAGGAATGCGGCACGCCCGCTTACAAGTCGGTGCCAGTCCGGGTGATACCTGCCGCCCGCTGAATACCAGAACAAGTGTCATCAAGGACGGCCGTGAGACCGTGGCGCCCGCCGCTTCGCGTTGCCACGGCACTCCGTCCATTACCCGGAAGCACTAGCTCATCATGGAAATCTTCGACGCCTATCACCTTGCGAGAATGCAGTTTGCGTTCACGGTCTCGTTTGTTGATGCGGCCGTTGGTGTACGTGCTGCTTGGTGTAATCGCCGTCGTGAGCCTATGGACGGTGGTCGGTTTGCCAATGGTCGCGCATTGCTGGTTTGGCGGCGGCAACCTCATATATTTCCTGCCAGTGCCGATCCTCGTGATTGCATGTGTGTGGGGGATCGTGCGGTCGCTCCGGTCGTACGCTGAGGCCATGCCTTTCATTTTGACGCTTGCGCTGTGCTTCCTCGGATATAGCGGCTTGCTGATCAGCATCTGGCCGAACATTGTTCCGCCATCGCTGACGATCTGGCAGGCGTCGTCAAGCCACTCGAGCCAGCGTTGCTCGCTGGTGGGTACGGTGATCATTCTCCCCATCATCCTTATCTATCAGGCGATGCAATATCGAGTATTCCGGGGCAAAGTGAGCGCGGGAGATACCGGCTATCACTGACCGCACGCGCCGCGGCTCGGGATATGCCAATGCATGTTGCTGGGGCCCGCCGTTCTCTTTCGTGAATCGCTCGCGCCACGTATTGCGTTTTGCTGCCGTTCGGCCTTGTCGACTCAACAGAATTTTTTACTCCGCTGCTTTGCGTGTTCATTTCATACACGCTGATTGCCCTCGAAGCAATCGCCAGCGAAGTTGCTGAACCGTTTAGCTTCGCGCAGAATGCACTCGCGCTCGATGCGATAACGCGTAACATAGAATGGTCGGTACTCGAACTGTGCGATCGTGAGCTGCCAGACGAAATCGAGCCAATTCGGCCTTACCTATTTACATAGCGCGCAGGTGTACGGACGGTAGTTCCATCTCCGCCCGGTGACACGGCTAGGCCACTGACAAAGGTCGCCGCGCCGTTTCACTCAGCGACAGCGCGGTCACCAAAGAAAGGAGCGCGGCGATCGTCAGCATCCAGGCGGGTGCCTTTGCATCGCCTGTTGCCGAGATCAGCCATGTCGCCAGATACGGCGCAGTGCCCCCGCCAAAACCGACGCGAGGTTGTACCCGAGATCACGCGCAGCGGCTCGCCGTTGTCGCAACGGAACTCAAAGCCGTCAGAGCACCATTGCTGATTGCTCCGCGCCACAGCCACCTTGCCATCGTGCCGACGTTGCGGCCGAGGCGGAATTGGACGCCGCTGTGTCAGCAACCCGTACGCGCGCATGACGCGGTAGATACGCTTTGCATTGAACGGCACGAGTCCCCGCAGCAACGCGTTCAGTGCGCAATGTGCCCCAGACGCGGCGGTAGCCATAGCTGGGCAAGTCGCCCACAACGCGGCGGATTTCCTCAATCACGGGAGCATTGTCAGTCTGCCTGGATTGTCGTCCATCCTGCCATGTAGCTGGGCGCGACAGTCGTGCCGATACGTTCGAGCGCGACACGCCGAGAACTTCGCAAACCAGCTTTACTGGTCGTCCTCCGGCAGCAAGGGCGAGTGCGCAATCCATTTTTTTGCCCGACCGTACTCAACTGCTTCCCGGAGAATCTCGTTCTCCATGGTCTTCTTACCGAGCATCCGTTGCAGCTCGCCAATCTGCTTGAGGGCATCGGCTAATTCCGATGCCGGAACCACTTCCTCGCCAGCCTTGACCGCGGACAGGCTCCCGTCCTGGTAACAGCTTGCGCCAGTGGAACAACTGATTTGGATTCACGCCGTGTTGGCGCGCGACCAGCGAAACCGATTTCCCCGGTTCGAAACTCTCCCGCACCATCGCGAGCTTCTGCTCTGCCGTCCAGCGCCGCCGACGCTCCGGGCCCGCCAACATTTCCATCACTTCCTGCCTGGTATTAGTCAAAAATACAGTCTTATGCCTACCCGCTAGTTCAAGTAGGAGACTGTGTCCGGCGTTTCAGGGGCTGCTCCAGTCGGAGCCGCAGTTCGTCGTTGTCGCGCGTAGACCGGCGATGACTTTGCTATGAAGAACGCGTATCATTACCGGTGCTTTTGCACCTACAACAACAGTGCTCTTTCGTTGCGACGGCTAATGAATAATAGAGAAAATATCTTGTTAGGCGATGGCGAGCGTGTTGTCTGGCGAGCGGCAACCGGAGAGAGAGTTTTGCTGGTGCGTCTTGCAGCCGAACGTCCTATGCCGAGCAGTCTCGAACGCTTTGTCCATGAATTCGGGCTGAAGGACGAGGTTGATAGTGAATGGGCGGTGCGCCCGCTGAGGCTGACACGTGAAGACGGTCGAACCGTGTTGGTGCTCGAGGACCCTGGCGGCGAGCCGCTCGCGCGGCTGCTTGGTGCGCCAATTGAGATCGGGCACTTCCTGGAACTCGCGATTGGCATTGCGGCCGCGCTTGGCAAACTTCACCAACGCGGTCTTGTGCATAAGGATCTCAAGCCCGCGCATATCTTCGTGCACTGCGCCGATGGGCAGGCCCGCCTCACCGGATTCGGCCTGGCGTCGCGCCTGCCACGCGAGCGGCAGGCCCCCGAGCCACCTGAAACCATCGCCGGAACGCTCGCCTACATGGCGCCCGAGCAGACCGGCCGGATAAACCGCTCGATCGATTCGCGCAGCGACTTATACGGACTGGGCGTCACGTTCTACGAGATGCTGACGGGCGTCTTGCCGTTTGCCGCCGCCGACGCCATGGAATGGGTGCATTGCCACATCGCAAGAACGCCGATGCGTCCCGACGCGCGGGTGCAAGCTGTTCCTTCGGTGATCTCCCGTATCGTCATGCAGCTGCTCGCCAAGACAGCTGACGAGCGCTACCAGACTGCCACCGGTGTCGAGCATGACCTCCGGCGTTGCCTCGCCGACTGGCAGCGACAACGCCGCATTGACGACTTCCGGCTGGATGAACACGGCATGCCTGGCAAGCTGACGATTCCCGAGCGGTTGTACGGACGGGAGCTCGAGTCGATACCCTGGTCAGCACGTTCACCCGTATTCTCCAGAGCGGCACGCCCGAACTCGTGCTCGTCTCCGGTTACTCAGGTATCGGCAAATCGTCGGTGGTCAATGAACTGCACAATATCTGGTGCCGCCACGGGGATTATTCGCTTCTGGGAAGTTCGACCAGTACAAGCGCAACGTCCCCTATGCGACGCACATTCAGGCATTCCAGGGCCTGGTGCGCATGTTGCTTTTAACGAGGCGATCCGCGAGATCGTACAAGTCATCGAGGGGAAGCAGCCAAGAGTAGTGCTCAGTTGGACATGCAACTCACGGAAGGCTTGCCATACGAAGGCGACCGACCCGGTTAATCGGATTCGTGGCAGCGAACGAGGCCAGCCATCACCACGGTAATCCGTAGGCAAGCGCCATTCGGCTACGGGTGCGACCGTGTCGGTATTGCGGAGTCTGGCGCTCGGTTAGTAAGCGCCAGTAACGCAGAATTAAACTGACCCGTCTCGTTCCTGAAAGAAGCGGGTTTCTTTCTGGGCAACTCGAGAATTCTCAATGACAGAAGATTTCGGATATTTGATAGAGCCGCTTCGTGGGGAGTCGGGGTTCACGCTCTACCGCGGCAGAGATCTCAGAAGTTCCGAGCCAATCCTGGCGCTGGCGGCGGCTGTTGACCAACCATCTCTTCAGAGCCTACAGCGGCTTGAACACGAGATGTCGCTTGCGCCAGAACTCAATACGGAATGGGCTGCTCAACCACTCGCATTGACTCGTCGTCTGGGTCAAACAATCCTCGTTATGAAGGACCCGGGTGGTGAGCCTCTGGATTGTTTGATTGCCCGCTACAAGGAGCATCCACTCAACGTGACTCGTCTGCTGCGTATCGCCATCGGTCTCGCGGCGGCGCTGAGTGGAGTCCACCGCCAAGGCCTCATTCACAAGGACGTCAAACCCGCGAACGCTCTTGTTAACGATTCGGGTCACGTGTGGCTTACCGGGTTTGGCATCGCCTCCCGACTGCCCCGCGAGCGGCTGTCGCCTGTGCCACCTGAAATCATCGCAGGCACTCTGGCCTACATGTCTCCGGAACAGACCGGACGCATGAACCGCTCAATCGATTCGCGTAGTGACCTCTATTCGTTGGGTGTCACGCTTTACGAGATGTTTACCGGCGAACTCCCCTTTACGGGTTCGGATCCGATGGAATGGGTGCACTGCCATCTAGCAAGGCGGCCACTTTCTCCCGTGGAGCGAACGCCGGGTGTCCCGTACGTCGTCTCGTCCATCATTATGAAGTTACTCGCCAGGACTGCGGAAGCGCGCTACCAGACGGCGGTAGGCCTGGGGCGTGATCTGCAACGATGTCTCGGAGAATGGGAAACTCATGGCCATATCGATGAGTTCCCTCTGGGCCAGTGTGACATGCCGGATCGGCTGCGGATTCCCGAAAAATTGTACGGGCGGGAAGCAGAAATCGATACGCTCCTTGCGTCCTTTGACCGTGTCGTAGGTGGCAGCAGACCGGAACTTGTTCTTGTTTCTGGCTTCTCCGGTGTCGGCAAATCTTCCGTTGTTAACGAACTTCATAAAGCGCTTGTGCCCCCTCGTGGGTATTTTGCGTCAGGCAAGTTCGATCAGTACAAGCGCGATATTCCATATGCGACCCTCGCGGAAGCTTTCCGGGGCCTCATTCGACCAATACTCGCAAAGAGTGAAGAAGAGGTGGGGCACTGGCGCGATGAAATAGTTGAGGCGCTCGGCCCAAACGGGCAGCTCATGATTGATCTGGTTCCCGAACTGAAGCTCGTCATAGGCGAACAAGAGCCTGTACCCGAGCTTCCGGCACAGGACGCACTGAATCGTCTGAAACTTGTGTTTCGCCGATTTGTTGGCGTGTTCACTCGAAATCACCCCCTTGCGCTCTTCCTCGACGATTTGCAATGGTTAGACGCGGGTACCTTGGATCTGATGGAGGAATTGCTCACGCATGCGGAGGTGAAAGGCTTGATGCTGGTCGGTGCTTATCGCGATAACGAAGTCACCTCCGCGCATCCGCTGATGCGCAAGCTCGAAAAAATTCGGCAGGCTGGCACGTTAGTGCATGACATCGTGCTTGCGCCTCTTGGCCGTACCGACCTGGAGGAGCTGGTGGCCGATTCTCTTCATTGTGAACGCTTACGCGCTAGCTCGTTGGCAGAGCTGCTTGAGGAAAAAACAGACGGTAACCCATTCTTCGCCATTCAATTCCTTTCCGCGCTTGCCGAGGAATCCTTGCTCACATTCGATTACGGTGAGGGGAAGTGGTCATGGGATCTGAATCGCATACGCATGCGAGGCTATACCGACAATGTCGTAGACCTCATGGTGAGAAAATTGGATCGCCTGTCCACGGGGGCACAGAAAGCCCTACAAGAGCTCGCGTGCCTGGGGATCAGCGCCGATCTAGCCGCACTGCGCATGGCTTCGGAGCGTTCAAACGAGGAACTGCTTGGACAGCTTTCGGAAGCTCTCCAAGCCGGCCTCGTTTCGCGATCGCAGGACATCTACAGCTTTGTCCACGATCGTGTTCAGGAAGCTGCGTACTCGCTGATTCCTCAGAAGGCGCGGGCGGAGGCACATTTGCGTATCGGTATGTTGATGGCGTCGCATACCTCTCCCGAGAAACTTGAGGAAGTGATTTTCGAAATTGCAAATCATCTCAATCGTGGCGCACATCTTGTCACGTCGATGGACGCACTTGAACTTATTGCGCGATTGAATCTTATCGCGGGAAGACGCGCGAAAAAATCAACTGCGTACGCCGCGGCGCTGACATATCTTCATGCCGGACGCGCTTCCTTAAGCGCCTCCGCTTGGGAGCACAATTACGACCTAATCTTTTCGATCGAGAGTCTTCTCGCCGAATGCGAAATGATGACCTCCGACACCGACGCTGCGGAAGACCGGCTTTGCAAGCTGACTGACCGTGTGAAAAGTGCTCATGATATTGCACTTATCACGCGCTTGCGCCTGACACTCTATGACCTTACTCGACAAACTGACCGTGGCTTGCAGGTATTCATCGAGTATCAACGAGGTCGCGGCTTGGACTGGTCGGCACATCCCAGCGACGAAGAGGTTTCCCGCGAATATGACCGGATCTGGTCTTTATTGGGGGGCCGGAATATTGAGGAACTCGTTGACCTTCCATTGGTCACCGATTCGGATTTGCTCGATGAACTGGCCATCTTGACTGAATTCGTCATGCAGGCGATGCACACCAGTGAAAACCTCCTGGCATTCGTGCTTTGTCGTACGGTCTGCATCAGTCTAGAGCATGGTAATAGCGATGCGGCATGCTTCGCTTATGTGTCGCTGGGTATGCTTGCCGGCCCTCGCTTTTCTAATTATGAGGCTGGATTCCAGCTCGGAAAGCTCGGTTACGACTTGGTGGAGAAGCGCGGATTGAGTGGCTACCAGGCGCGCGTCTATTTGCGTTTTGGGAGCAATATAATCCCGTGGAAACACCACATCAGGGCAGGGCGGGAGGTGTTGCGACGCGCTTTCGAGGCCGCGAACAAGATTGGCGATCTCACCTACGCGGCATATAGCTTCACAAACATTAATGCGAATCTTCTTGCTGCGGGAGATCGTCTGATGGATGTGCAGCGTGACGCCGAGAGCGGTCTTGAGTTTGCCGAACGTATGCGGTTCGACCGGGCCATTATTCCAATTTCGATACAGCTTGCATTTGTTCGAAACCTTCGCGGTCTCACATCGAAGTTTGGTACGCTCGGTGACGGGCACTTCGACGATCTTCAATTCGAAGTTCTAGCGGCAGCCAGCGCTGAACCAGGGTTACTGGAGTGCTTCTACTGGGTCAGAAAATTACAAGCGTGTTACTTTGCGGGAGATTACGGATCGGCCATGCATGCGTCGACGGAGGCTGCCCCCCTGCTATGGGCAACGCGCTCCTTTTTCGAAACAGCGGAATATCACTTTTACGGTGCCTTGGCTCGGGCCGCGTCTTTTGATTCCGCAATCGGAGACTCGCGATGGGAACACCGTAAAGCATTGGCTGACCACCACGCCCAGTTGACAATCTGGGCAGAGAGTTCCCGGGAGACATTCGAAGATCGTTTCCTACTGGTGAGCGCAGAAATTGCGCGGATCGAAGCGCTGGACCTCGATGCCATGCGGCTGTATGAGCAGGCGATAGACAGAGCAAAGGCAAACGGATTTCTGCACAACGAGGCGATCGCGCACGAGCTTGCAGGACGTTTTTATTTGTCGCGCAATATCGAAACTGCGGGCTACGCCTACATCCGGAAGGCGCGTAATTGCTACGACAGATGGGGCGCGATTGGCAAAGTTAAGCAACTCGACGAACAGTATCCGCGTCATCACGAGAATGGAACGCAGATTTTTGCGGCTGGGATCGGCGAACCGACCGAGCGGTTGGATGTCGAGGCCGTAATGAAAGCGGTGCG
Organism: Paraburkholderia sp. BR10923; assembly: GCF_040948765.1. Taxonomy (NCBI): domain Bacteria; kingdom Pseudomonadati; phylum Pseudomonadota; class Betaproteobacteria; order Burkholderiales; family Burkholderiaceae; genus Paraburkholderia; species Paraburkholderia sp. BR10923. Next base: position 184,888 of record NZ_JBFPKO010000010.1, read on the forward strand.
TGCCTTGTCCAGCGAGATGATCCTTCCCTCGCTGATTGAGACGCTCATGCGAATCTCAATGGAGCACGCGGGGGCGGAGCGCGGTGTACTGATTCAGATTGCAGGCGGCGTCCCAACGATTGAAGCCGAGGCGCTTACCGCTGTTGGCAAGATCGAAGTGGCGGTTGGACAGAAGACCGTTTCGCCGTTCGCTCTCCTGCAATCCGTACTGCACTACGTGATCAGAACACGGGAAAGTGTAATTCTCGATGACGCCTCTTCCGATAACGCGTATTCGAAGGATGAATACGTACAGCTTAGGGGCTGCCGATCCGTATTATGTTTGCCTGTCATCAAGCAGGGGACACTTGTCGGCGCGCTTTATCTTGAGAACAATCTGGCATCCCGTGTATTCACGCCGAGCCGGGTTGCTGTGTTGCAGTTGCTGACTTCACAGGCGGCTATCTCAATTGAGAACGCTACCCTATTCACTGACTTGCAACGCAGTGAGACCTTCATGGCACTGGGGCAATATATCAGTCACACGGGTAGTTTTGGATGGACTGGCGAAAACGGACAGTATTACTGGTCGGAAGGAATCTACAACATTCTTGAATATGATCGAGGTGTTCGTGCATCGGCGGAGGCGGCGCTACAGCGAATTCATTTCGAAGACCGCGATCTTGTTCGGCGGCTCCTTGATGATGCGTCTCGCGAAAAGAGGGCGTTTGACATAGAACATCGGTTGATGATGCCGGACGGGAGAATCAAGTACGTCCACGTCACGGGCCGGGCAGTCGACACAGGGAGCCTGGACTTTGTTGGGGCCGTTCGTGACATAACTGAACGCAAACAGGCGGAAGCGACTTTACGTCAGGCCCTTAGCGATCTAGCGCGCGTCAATCGCGTGACCGCCATGGGAGAATTGACTGCTTCGCTAGCCCATGAGGTTAATCAGCCGATTGCTGCCGTTATTGCGAACGCAGATGCTAGCCTGCGTTGGCTCAGTCGTGATCGACCGGATATAGTTGAAGCGCGCAAGGCAACAGAGAGAATTGTGGCGCAGGGGCAGCGGGCCTCTCAGATCATCCGCGGAATCCGTGCGCAATTCCAAAAGGAGGCCGCCAATCAAGTGGTCTCTAGCATCGGCGAGATTATTCAGGAAACGGTTGGACTTTTGCGCGGCGAGGCTCTGCGATTCAACGTATCGATGCGGACGGAGCTGGCAACCGGGCTACCCCAATTCGTTGGAGATCGCCTGCAATTGCAGCAGGTGGTGATGAATCTGATCATCAACGGCATCGAAGCAATGAAGGATGTCGACGGAATACGGGCGATGGTCATTAAAGCTGAACGGGCTCAAAGTGGGCAAATTCTTGTTTCAGTGAGCGACACCGGCATTGGAGTGCCGCCGCAACTCGTCGAGCAGATCTTCGATCCATTCTTTACCACCAAGCCGGGAGGCACCGGCATGGGGCTGCGAATATGTCGTTCGATCATCGAAACACATGGCGGGCAATTATGGGTTGCCGAAGAGACTGGACAAGGTACAACGTTCCAGTTCACGCTTCCTGTTACTGCAGAATCCGCTCCGGATTGTCGCCCGTGATCGACCCAGCTTTTTCTGGTGAAGTAGCAACCCCACCAGCTACGTATAGCCAGGCAGGATGCATCGGTGCGTGCGATGAGGCGAGAGTGGTGCGGAGCAGTGGGCACACAGGAGGTGACGTCTCCTGCATCTCCAAATTAGTCAGTCTGTCCTTGAGCCGGCAACTGTGCGAATGGCGCTTCAGAACCAGCTCGGTTATTTCAAGTCAGCATCGCGTGGCATAGCTCGTCATTGGGTGACGGCTCCGAGCCAAGCATGAGCTACGTTGTGCGCAACCGCGCCCGCGCACTTTAGCGTGCGCGCCGCCGCGCTGCCAACAGACTAACCTACGAACTCCCCACGGGTACATGGAAAATGCGCGGCATACCTTAGTTTCGCCGTCCATGTTCGGCGTGCGGCGCCTAGTTTATGGGCCAAGGCTCCGCTGTGCTACACGTTAGCCGGTAGAGACTTTGCTTTTCCATAGGTCAACTGGGCCAAGCCGATCGGCACCCTGAGTCTCCAGCATCCAACCTGGATATTCCAACGGCAACTGACTGACGGCATCGAGCAATTTCAACTCATCGTCCCTGAGCGATATGTCGATTGCGGCAATGTTATCTTCCAACTGGCTGAGCCTCTTGGCGCCGATGATGACGGTCGTGACGATGGGTCGTGACAGTAGCCACGCGAGTGCGATGCGGGCAGGGCTGCAGCAGCGAGCCTCGGCAATGGGGCGGATGACATCGATGACGTCCCATGCGCGCTCTTTGTCCACAATAGGAAAATCGAACTCAGTCCGCCGAGAATCCTCAGGAGAGCGGTTTTCGCGACTGAACTTACCTGAAAGCAGTCCACCCGCTAGCGGACTCCACACCATCAGCCCCATTTTCTGGGACTCTAGCAGCGGACCAAGTTCTCGCTCAATATCGCGCCCTGCGATGGAATAATATGCTTGCAGAGTTTCGAATCGGGCATAGTTATGGCGGGAGCTAATTCCAAGCGCGAGGGCAATGCGCCAAGCCTGCCAATTCGAGACTCCCACGTAACGCACTTTTCCTTGCCGGACAAGATCGTCGAGTGCGCGCAGTGTTTCATCCACGGGGGTCAACATATCAGTCGCATGTATCTGGTACAGGTCAATATGGTCGGTCTGCAGTCGTCGAAGACTAGCGTCGACCGCGTCCATAATGTGCCCCCGTGAGGCTCCAACGTCATTTCTTCCGTCGCCCATACGACTATAAACCTTCGTCGCCAATACATAGTCTTTCCGTGCGATTCCGAGATTTTTGAACGACTGACCGAGCATCGACTCACTCTCTCCTGCCGAATAGACATCTGCGGTATCGAAGAAGTTTATGCCGGCTTCGATGCTCGCCTTTACCAGTTCGTCCGCGCCTGCCTGGTTGACATTTCCAATGTGTTTGTAGACGCCCTTTCCGCTGCTAAAGGTCATCGTTCCCAGGCAAAGCTGTGAAACCAGTAGTCCGGTATTGCCAAGCGTCCTGTACTTCATGGTTAGCTCCTATATTGGGCGCACGGGAGCAGCCCCCCCCAGTCGCGTCGGTGCTTCGGCGATGCACGTCTTCGCTATGGAATGCTGCGCTCCTTTTCCGCTGAATCTTTGTTCGGTGATCGGTGTTCTTTAGTATTCGAACGGCTGACTTCCTCCAGCGCGTTTTACACGCGCATGGTTCCATGTATGCCCGAGCGAAATGTTTATTTGGCCAAGTCCGCCCACGACCGCCGACGCTTCGGAGCCGTCGACGACACATCCATCACTTACCGCAGTGCGGAGCAAGAACCCTTTTTGGCTTCTTTATTCGAAGTCGGTGCTGAGGCTAACGTCCTTCCAGCGTGTGAGTTCCGCCGCAAATCTTTCCCGCTTTTCCTGTGTGCGTCGAAACGCATCCGGTCCAAGTACAAGATGGAGCAGCGGCTCGCTTGCTTCCACCGCGCGAACGATGGCATCCGCGGCGCGTGCCGGGTCACCGGCTTGCGTTCCGGACATCGCTTCAAGATAGGCAAGAGCGGCCCCTGCTGTCGCGGCATAGTCCTGAATGGCCAGGGGTTTGATGCGAATCGAATGCTCCGACAGGAAATCCGTGCGGAATGCGCCCGGCTCGACCAGCGTGACCTTGATTCCGAGCGGGGCGACTTCCTGCGCGAGACTTTGCGATAGCCCTTCCACCGCGAACTTCGCTGCGGCGTAGAAGCCGGAGCCTGCGGCAGGCGCAAGCCCAGCAATCGACGTGATGTTGACGATATGTCCGGACTTCTGCTGTCGAAGATAGGGCAGTACAGCCTGGACCACGCGACGCGTGCCGTGGAAATTGACATCGAACAGATGGTCTATCTCTTGTTCGGATGCTTCCTCGATTGAACCGAGGAGACCGTAGCCGGCATTGTTGACAACAACATCGAGTTGCCCCGTAATTTCTGCAGCCTGCTTGATGACTGCCGGAATCATCGCGGCGTCAGTGACATCCAGCGACAATACGTTTAGTCGTCCGGATGCATCGGTGAACGGTACTGAACCGTCGCGTGTCGTGCCGACCACGATGTCGCCTTTTGCAAGTACCGCATCGGCGAGCGCTTTTCCGAACCCACGCGATACACCGGTGATGAACCAGGTTTTCGATGCCATTAACAAGCCCCAATTAATCTGAGTTTAGACAGCGTCCCTAATGCCCGCGTTGTCCGGGCGGTGGCATATGCCAATTCAATGACTCCACATGCCGCGGTGCTCACTTTGACAGGAACGTCTCGATGAGCGCCGCGACGTACAGAGGTACTTCCTGCACCGGCCAATGACCACAGTCCGGCAGAACCACGAGTTCTACTTGTCGTAGCTTGGCGAGCCAGTGCACACGCGCCATTTTCGTGGTGAACACGTCCTGAGCACCGACGATGACGAGGACCGGCTGATCGAGGACCGTTGCCTTGGCCTCAAAGTCATCGAACGCGAACGATTCCAGATAGCCGGCGTAGGCATCCTTGCGGCTATTGGCAAATGAGCTTTCAGCCAGTTGCCGAGCCCAAAAGCCCGGCAAGCGATTGCCTGTCGATTGGGCGATGATTGCCTGCCGTGTTTCCACGATCTCTGCCGAAGAGCGAAAGAAAGCGAGTGAATCCGCGTCGAAAGGTACGGCACCAGCCCATACCGGCGAGAGGCCCACGAGTCGCTCAATCCGTTCGGGCGCATCAACGGCAAGCCGTAACGCTACCTTGCCGCACATGGAATGGCCGATGACCGAGAATCGTTCCCAGCCAAGCTGGTCCGCAAGCTCCAGCGCGTCGGATGCGGCAGTTGCCATGTTGAACGGCCCGGCAACGCTGACCGAATCGCCATAGCCACGCAGGTCCGGCACGGCAATCGACCACCGCTCGGGATCGAGTCCGGCCATCATCGGCTGGAAGCTTTGCCTGGTGTCGAAGAGACCATGTAGGGCGATCGCTTTCAGTGGTCCCCGACCATAAGTTGCATAGTTGATCATCGGTCGTCCTTCGAGGGTACGGCTATTTGTCGAGCATCGCCAAGTCTTGATCGTTGTACCGTTCACCGGAAACACGCTGTTGCGCAGTTAGCTTATCTAGCGTCTCGATTTCGGCCGCGGTCAGCGAAATCGACGCTGCACTGAGGTTTTCCTCGAGATAGCGCCGCCGCTTTGTCCCGGGGATCGGTACGACATAAGGGCTGACGCCCAGCAGCCAGGCGAGACCGACCTGGGCTGGCGTCGCACCTCGCGCCTCGGCCATCTCGCGAACCGCGGTTGCAATGCGCATGTTGTTGTCGAAGTTTGCACCCTTGAAGCGGGGATCACCCCAGGAGCGAAAATCATTCGCCGGGTAGTCCTCGGCGCGCTTCACGTCGCCAGTTAGGAAGCCGCGCCCGAGCGGGCTGAACGGCACGAGGCCGATGCCGAGTTCACGCAACACCGGCATCACGTCGTGCTCGATACCTCGCTCCCAAAGGGAATATTCGCTTTGGAGGGCGGTGACGGGTTGAACGGCATGGGCGCGTCGGATGTTCTCGGGGCCAGCTTCCGAGAGGCCGAAATGCAAAACCTTGCCCTCAGTGATCAATTGCTTGACTGCTCCGGCGACATCCTCGATTGGCACGTTGGGATCGACCCGATGCTGGTAAAGCAGATCTATCCGGTCCGTCTGCAGGCGTTTGAGAGAGGCTTCCACAACCTCGCGGATGTGTTGCGGTCGACTATCGGTGCCGGTTCGACGACCATCTTTGAGGATAAAGCCGAACTTGGTGGCTATTACCACCTGGTCGCGCCTGAATTTCAGGCAGCGGCCGAGCAGTTCCTCATTCTTGAACGGCCCGTAGGCCTCCGCTGTGTCGAGGAATGTGCAGCCAAGCTCGATCGCACGGTCGATCGTGGCAGCTGATTCGACATCGTCGGGCACGCCATAGGCGTGGCTCATGCCCATGCAACCGAGGCCGATGGCGGAGACTTCCAGTCCTTGGCCTAGTGTGCGTATTGGCACCATGATCTGGTTTCCGGATTGAGGGTTGTGGTCATGCCCGGAGCGTGACGTCCGCGCCGCCGAAGATGAGACCCTGAACCAAGGGACGCCTCATGAAGACAGTGGGGAAAATCGGCTCGGGCTTGCTTGTCGCGTCGAGGCGCGCCAGTTGATCGGCGCTGAACGTGACGGCGAGCGCACCGAGATTGTTTTCGAGCTGGGCGATCGTGCGTGCGCCGATGATCGGCGATGCGACGACAGGATCAAGAAGCGTCCAGGCAAGCGCGACCTGTGCCGACGTCACTCCGATCTCGCTCGCGACGTCCCGCACGGCCTCTGCAATCGCGAGTGCCCGCCCGTTGAGGTTGCCCGAAGAAGCGATAACGCCTTTTCGCGAACCCGAAACACCAGCCTCGCTCTGCTGCGAGAGGTCGGCGTGCCTGTATTTGCCCGTGAGTACGCCGCCGCCAAGAGGGGACCACGGCGTCACACCGAGGCCGAGGGCCTGTGCCATGGGGAAAAGCTCGTGCTCGACCGTGCGTTGGATGAGGCTATATTCAACTTCGAGTGCCACGAACGGCGCCCAGCCGCGCAGGTCTGCCAGGGTCTGCATCTGCGCGACGCGCCAGGCGGGCGTGTTCGAAATGCCGATATAAACGACCTTGCCGCTACGAACCAGGTCGTCAAAGGCACGCATCACCTCATCCGGCGCGGTGGTGAAGTCCCATCCGTGCAGGTAGAGCAACTCAACGCGGTCAGTTGCGAGTTGACGCAAGCTGGTCTCGACCGAGCGGATCATGTTGAGGCGATGGTTGCCGCCCGAATTGGGGTCGCCGGACTCGCGCGCCATGGTGAACTTGGTCGCGACCACCATCCGGTCACGCCTGCCCTTCATGAAGGCGCCCACGAACCGCTCAGCCGTGCCATTGGTGTAATTGACCGACGTGTCGATGAAGTTCCCGCCTTGATCGACATAGATGTCGAACATGCGACGCGCCTCGTCGATATCGGCACCCCAGCCCCAGTCGGTGCCGAAGGTCATGGTCCCGAGCGAGAGTGGCGAAACGCGCAGGCCGGAGCGACCGAGAAGGCGATAGGAATCGAGCTTGAGAGCATTGGCCATGCGCTCAGGCTCCTTGGGTGCGGGCTGCCGGCACTTGCCTGTCTCTCACGACACGCTCCAACTCTTTCAGGCAGGTTGCGAAGATCCCGGAGCGGACCCACTCGGCGACGGGGGTGATGTCGCCATCAACATCGAAGTCTGCCGACCACGCGACAAAGGAGCAATTATCCTCAGTGACTGGGTGTACCGTGAGCGTTGCTGTGTAATCGATGACTGGGACGTCGCCGCTGATGACGGAGTACACGATCCGCCGGTCGCGGTCAGAGAGTTCAAGGAGTCGTTCCTGAATGACCTTTCCACCGGTCACGGTGTTCGTCCGGACAACACCGACCTGGTCGGCCGAGGCCCCGTCGCTGAGCACGCAGCTTTCGACGAACGGGAACCAGACGGGCAGTGCACCAAAATCGCGGATGATCGGCCATACGCTGTCGGCAGGGGCATTGACAACTTTGCTGTAGTACACACGAGTCATTTGGTTTCTCGTAGTCGCGCCGAAGGGCAGCAGCACGCGGTGATGCCGCGGAGCCGCTTGCGCACCGGCACGGTTGAAATGACCTGCCATACTCACTTTCCGGCGCGCTGTGGTCGCCAGTTGTGGGATGCGGGCTACTTGCCATATGGTAGGAAAAGCCGATAATTTGGTCTATGCGGTATAAACCACATTATCTATTCGACTGAGCCACATAATGAGAAGGGCAGAGTACGCACGCTTACGGGCATTCATGGAGGTAGCGGAACAGGGGAACTTTGCTCGCGCGGCCGGTGAGTTGCGCCTGTCCCCGTCGACCCTCAGCCAGGTTATCCAGGAGCTGGAGAAAGAACTGGGTGCGCGGCTATTGCATCGGACTACGCGCAGTGTCTCGTTGACAGAAGCGGGCGCACGGCTACTGGCGAAACTGAAGCCTGCGATGGCGGCACTCGACGACGCGTTAGCGGAGGTGCAAGGAGCAGACGCGCGGCCATCCGGAACGGTGCGCCTGCACATTCCGCACATCGCCCTGGAGCAGTATCTTCTCCCGTTGCTGGGGGAGTTTCACCGCAGCTATCCCAACATCGTTCTCGATATTTCAGCTAACGACGCGGTGGTCAATATCGTTCAGGAAGGTTTTGATGTCGCGGTTCGACTCGGCGAATATCTGGAACCGAACATGGTGGCGGTGCCCCTCGGCGGGCAGATGCGCCAGTTAGCTGTGGCCTCCCCCGATTACCTTGCCAAGCACGGGGTGCCGCAAGAACCGTCAGATTTACAGCAGCATCAATGTATCAATTGGCGCTGGCATCAGCCTGGTGGCTACGGGTTCTACGAATGGGAATTTGTGAAGGATGGCAATCCGGTAGCAGTTGCCGTCGATGGCCCGCTCGTCGTGTCGCATCGCCACATCGGGCTGGCAGCGGCATTGCAGGGCGTCGGCATCGCCCTGTGGAACCAGCGAATGGTGGCGCCATACATCAAGTCGGGCCAGTTGATACCTGTCCTGGAAAGCTGGTCTCCCTGGTTCCCAGGTTGGTTTCTGTACTACCTGAAGCAGCCTCGTACTCCAGCGGCGGTCAAGGCCCTGGTCAACTTCCTTCGCGAACGCGCACCTGCGATGAGCGAGACGTTTCCATCGACCGCGTGTAGCTTTCCCTGATATTCGCGTAGTCGGTGGATACACGACAGCGCCAGGTATGCCCGCGCGGACTGAATTCCGGGCCACCGCCGGAGTGACCCCTGAGGCTCGACTAGTCGGCGCGAAGAATTTAAGCCACTTGCAGGGTGCGTTATGTTTCGAACTGGGTTGACGGATAACGGTGTCCGCGTGTCCGGGGTTACAGGGGCAACTCCATTAGCCCCCCTTCTGCCCATCAGACCTGATGGGCGAACAATGATTACGTGTGGGAGTCGGAGACCGATGCGTCAGCCTGGATGGAGGTCGCGCATCCCGAACTCGATGGGCGCACGCCCCACGAAGCGGCCGCGACCGAAGAGGACGCCGCGCGCGTCGAAGCACTACTTTGGCGGCTTTTCTATGGAGTTCCGGGGTGAACGCGCAGCGATCATTCAGGAAGCACGGTGCATTTGACTCGACAATTGGGTTGCCGGCACTGCGGGCTGACCATCCGCGATCCGCTTGCGCTGCGTCCTTTCCGTCAGTGAGATCGAAGGGCAGTGCGTACCGCTAATTCGATCCGAAGCTCGGCGGTGGGTCCCGGTCCGCTGGCACGAGGCCTAGTTGCTTCGCGGTCGCTGTGGGCAGACGCATAAGGGCCGTTCCCGCCGCGGCCTCCATGTCGGCGAATAGTGTGACGTTGATCTTCACACCGAAATTTCGAGGTATAGGACGTCATCTTGCTCGAACAATTCGGAATAGAGGCGCCAAGCTGGCAGATCCCCGATGCGCTCACTGTTGCGAATCAATATTCTGATGCTCATGGGCGTTTTCCGTTGTGTCATTGCCGGAACAGCTCCAGCGCGTTAAGAACCGGCTTATCATGAATCCTCGTCCAAATGAGCCGGACAGCGTGTGGTCATCCAGCCATTCCTTTTGATCAGCTGGAGGGCAGGCTTCTCTCCAGTTCGTCACGCATCTGTGCCTCTCCATTTTTTTCGGAGCAGGACACGCTCGGTTGTCACTTGAGGCATCCGTCTTTTCCCGGCTCGGAAAGCCGGCGACATTCGGCATAGTGGTTTCGGATCGTCGCGCCGCCAGGCCCTGACACTTCAATTTCAATTACATCGCCAACGTGCCAGCCTTGGACTTCGAGTTCTGCCCACAGCGCCTCGGGCAGTTGAAGTACGCCATCGCCGCTGCCGTCGGAGGCGTCCCGGATGTTGACTGTCCAACGTTCGTGGAATATCACAATATGTCCTCCACTAAGCGCCGAATGACAGCCCTTATGAGCGGGCGACAGGATCCTCTTGTGGCGCCGGGCGGATAGGCAAACAAAGCGTTCCGTCGTGGGGTCTACTGGAGAACGTCGGCGAGCCACTTCGCGATGCCGCCAGCTCGTATGCCGATGGCCGAGTCGGGTGAGCCGAAGCGCTCCACGACTTCGCCCGCGCACACAAGCCGAATCGCTGACGGCGTGCTTCCAGCTGCTGCGCTCGACGGAGGGTACAGGCCAGACCATCGAGCCTTGAAAGCGGTTATCGATCATGTCATCCCGCACCTCCCACCGTTGCCACGTGACCCACGCCACTGGCAGGGCGCCGCCACCCGCTGCCCCGATTGGAAGGACCCAACGGTGCATCGACGCCCACTCGGTCACGACATGTGCCATCGGGATCCCACACGTCCTTGAGCGCCAAAAGCGCTGTTAACGTTCGTCACCGGATACGGCTTGCACTTGCCTCATGTGCACGAACCATATTGCCAGCAATGCAGGATGCGAATCTCCCACGGCTCTCTGCCTTCACCAGCAGCTCGGCAGCGCTGCAACCGCCCAGAGCGCTCATGTGGGATGACAGCTAGTGTGACCAGCGAGTATCGCGAGTAACTGTCTCGTCCCGCGCACTGCGCGAGTCCGTTCTGCAGGCGTCGTCATCGCACTCTCCATCGGTTCGAATTTGGGCAACCACCCATCAATGACACTATAGTCGCATATACGAGACTTTCAAGCTAGGGAATTCGACCTTTTAGGTGACCACAGTAGTAGGAATGGGATCGCAGACTCAAGAATCAACGCAATCTCGGCGATCACACCGCCGGTCATGCTGGCCGCACCGGCTATCTGTCTACCTAAGGGATGGTGAGTTCGGACCTGCCAGAAAGGAGACGAAGCCCAAGCAGAAGATGAAATTGGGTCAGGTTACGTCCGTGAGGTCTACACGGAAATCCGTTCGTCCCAATGCTCTCATGCACTGCAGGTAAAACGCGAAGCTAAAGCTACCTCGAGAGAGCTTGTTACCGACGGATCGTTCAGTCTCGCTGACGCCGATGTCAGCAAGTAATAGGCCCCCGCACGAAGCGAGCATCTCGACACGACGCGGCGATTCGTCGCTGCCCGCGGAATGGGCGGCGCAGTGCGTCATCATCCAGCCGTTCTTGCTCACCAGCTCTCCCCTGTTGCCGCATACCTCACAAATCCGGCCGGTCATTGTTTCGGCAAGCTCGATCATGGCACGCTGCCGGTCGTCTGCCCCGTCCGCATAGAAGCGCAGAACCCCGAATTTTTCCTTGACCTGCACCGCGACTACCTGCGGTGCGCCTGCGGACGTGGTCGCGTGCTGAAGGTTCAGGGCTAGCGCATCCAACAAGTCGAACCAACCATCGCCGCACTCGAATCCCCAGACCGGGAATGGATCCGGCGCCGGGCCGCACGGGTCACGAGGCGGGAGAGCTGAGCGGAAAATAAGCGGATAGCGATCGCGCAAGCTTTTCTGCAGTTCGTCACGCATCTGTTCCTCTCTATCGCTGAGTTCGCAACGGAATTCGCACGAATCTCAGACAGGGTGTCGTGCGTCTTCGGTAGCCATTCCGGCCAGTCCTGCCTTCAGCCCTGCAATGGCCGCTGGCACCGCAATGCCGAGCACCGGATCCGTAAGCACGAGATGACCTTTTGCCCAATCCGGCCATACGGATACACATTTTCGCTTCGAGCATCACGGTGCTCATGCGACTTAGCTCCGGTTGCTACGTCTGGCCGCTGCAATGACTTCCTGGGGCCGATCCAGCGCATCCTTTGGCGCAACCGCCTGCATCTGTTCGTCGCTGATCCACCCGTTCGGGAAATGAAACCATGCGGCAGTCTTCCAGCTATCGGCGACCGGGCCAAGCTCCTTGAGAATATCGCGAATGAGGGGCAGCGGCTGGCAAGTAGTATCAAACTCGTAGGCCGCAAAGTACGCCCGACCAGCGACCGTCACGCTGTAGATACGGCCACGCCGCTTCCAGTCGCTTGCTGGTTGAGACCTTCTGCAAGGCGGCCTCTTTTGCCGCGCGTTGACCTGCGCTGCGGTCAGCCATTCGCCCAGCTCCAACACGGTCCGCATGGTTTCCTGGCGGCGGAGACCCTCGGTCAGCTGGACCATGCGGAACCTCCTATGCCGAAATTGACGTCGAATGCGTGCCCGTCCAGCGCGAAAGGATCGCGCAGGTTGCGCAAGTGCTCATTGCAGATGCCGATCTCAGTCATCCGCAACTTGCGCAGCGGACTAACCATGCACCTGCCCTGCCACATGATCTCTCGCAGCCTCCAGCACAGCCGAAGGGGCCGACGCTATGACTTCGCGCGGGCGCTTGCCGTGCAACATGCTGTTCGTCGACTCAAACCATGAGGCGATCCGAAGAGGCGTGTATCCCTTGAACACCTTCAGGATCTCCACCATTTCAGGAATCGGATTTCCTAGCACGTCAAAGACGTAGCCGGGATACAAGGTCTCGCCAGCCCACTCGATGGCAAACACTTTACCTTCCGCCTGCCACTGGTCCGCCGCCTCCGTACTTGCTCCCGCGCTCTCCCGCTTACCGACCGTCTGTGCCGTCAACCAATTCGTACCGTTCAGCACCGCTTGTGCCGCCTTCGCCTCCATCCCGTCACGCAAAGGTGCGGCCGCCACCTTTGTCCTGTCGTCTCGTTGCGCTTTCTCCATCGCCCGCTCCGTGATCAATTTTCGGGTTCACTATGCATGGCCGACCACACTACATCGCCCGCCGAGACGACCGCCTCCTTGCCACCGACCAGAGCAAACAGCGCCCTCGCAAGTTCGTTGAGTTTTGAGCGCATGCCTAGCCGTGTGACGCACCTCTCGCCTCGGCCTGCGCCGCGAAAATCACACTCCCGGGGTCCCTTGGCGAGCAAATCGAGGTGCCGACCAGCATCTTTGTTCCTGTACATCCTGACTCAATAACGGGGCTAGACCCAGATCCCATGGCGGATGCGCGCGAGAGTCGTTTGGACACGGTCCACCCCATTTACGGCCGACAGCAGTCGACCGGTCTGGCCATTCCGAGTGCCTGGTTAGGCGTCAGCAGCCATTGATCCCGATCACGGAATTTTCAAACACGTCCGTAGCATCCTCGTATGCATGGACGATCCGTGCCTCCAGACCGACTGGATTCACTTGTCCGGCTGGCTGACCACTTTCGAGCCGCGCCCGGATGCGCATCAACACGCGCTCGGGGTCGGGCTCGCCAGGCCACGATTCTCCACATGCATCTCCCATCCCATTTCTCATCTCGTCCGGTACCAGAAACTCACCTCCCGCCGCTATCATGCGGCACGAGCGATCGCCCAGATGGCTCCGCCTTCAATCGTCAGGACCACAGACTATATTGACGATAAACAGTGCCCGACGCTGGTCAGGCGGCCGGCTCGTGCGGCTCATCTCGTCAGCGTTGGCCGCCAAGAAAGTCGAACCAATCGTGCGCATAGGCGCAGCCGTGATCGGGAATGGACGAACCGCTCAGGTTCTGATCAAAGAATGTTCGAGTGGGCTCCGGGATCTCGTCCAGCCGCACGTAATGGTGGCCCGCATCGTTCGTCCGGACCGTCACTTCGGGTTTCACAGGTCGCGGTGGAAGTTCTTCGCGACCGTCATTGAGGGCAGCCGCGACGCAGCGCGCAGTGAGATCCCATACACTGCTCGCCCATCGCGGATAATCTCGGACGAATGCAGGCTCGCCGACCACACCGAGCGACGCTTCTTGCAAGATCACCCTATAGTCCCCAAGTGCGCCGTCGCCCAGCCGCGCAATGTCCGCCGTTGCGATGACACGCTTCGCGCATTCACTTCCACAAGGTAGCAACTCAACGGTGACTCGCAGCATCCGACTCACCTCCCCATCAGCGACTCTGGGAATTGCGAGAGCTGTGCAGCAACTTCTTGGTAGCCAGCGCATCCGATCTGGACGTCGGCGATTGAGAGTGATCCTCCCTCAACGTTCCCCACAGCGTCGGAAGTGAATTGCTTGAGAGCGTAATGTCGGCGTCTGACGGGAAGTGTCGCAAGAGTTGAATGGCCAGGGTACGGACAAGGCAGTGGTTAAACGGGCCCGTATTACCAGCAAGTATCGCGAGTAACTGTCTCGTTCCACGCACGGAGCGGGTCCGTTCTGCAGGGGTCGTCATCGCACCCTCCATTGCTTGCCGCACGACACGCGGGCTAGCTCAAACTTGCACATCAATCCCATTTTCATGATTATAGTCTCATATATGAGATATGCAAGCTGCGGAAAGTGGTATTTCCAGACATACTGCATTCCGATGGGGGAACGCTGGCGGCACAAAAAGTAACGCAACCACGGCGAGGGGACTCTCCTGGTCATCTGCACCGCACCTACAACCTGTCGGCTCCAACGGCGCCACACTCGGGGTGCTGCCAAGGTGATAAAGCCCACGCAGAAGATGAAGTCGGGGTTAGGTGACGTCTGTGAGGTCCACGCGAAAATCCGTTCGACCCAATGCCTTCATGCACTGCAAGTAAAACGCGAAGCTAAAGCTACCTCTAGACAGCTTGTTGGCGATAGATCGTTCAGTCTCGCTGACTCCGATGCCAGCAAGCAACAGGGCGAGTTGTCGATAGCTAACCCCGTGCCGAACAAGTTCGGCGCGAAGCACGTTCCTAGCCACCTCATACCAGTCCATCCGCCCTTACCCCTGCAAAAAGGCGGATTATTCCTTGCCTCTCTCAAATACGCTCCTATAATCCCATATGTGAGATTTATATCGCATAAACGCGCCTAACACGATCCGACTGTTGGGCAGTCATTGCTGCGTCGAAGAAAGATGGATACGTCTTGCTGCCGCATCTGTATGACCCGAACCCTCATGCCGCGCCTTTTTAGATGGAGTTACACGCTGGCTCGCGCTGTATGCGGATAAGTACTTCGATGGTGCCTCATCGATGCGACCTTCTTTGGGCTATCGCCTAAGCCTCAAATGCGAAGTAGGGATGGTAGAAAGATGGTGCTCTTTCTAAATTTCGACGGCGTGCTACATCCTAACGCCGTGCAGTTCGACAAAAAAAACCACCCAGTTCTGCACGCACCACGGCATCGCCTCTTTGAGAGCAGCAATGTACTCGCAGAAGTCGTCGCAGACTTCGACGACTTACGTCTAGTCCTTAATACGTGGTGGACATACAAAGTTGGATTTGAAGAGAGTTTGCGCCACCTTCCGAGTTCCCTTTCATCACGGGTTGATGCGACTATCCTTCAGCATGCCAGCTTTTACCCAGCTACTCCTCATCGGATCGAGCTAGCTACGGATGCCGCGAAGAACTCCGCGGAACCGGTTCTCATACTTGACCACGCAGATTCCCGATACCCCAAGTGCTTCCTGCGACTTACGCTGCTTCTCGAACCACAAATTGGATTAGCTGACCCAAGGGCAGTTCACGTACTCCATCGCATAGTTTCACGCACAACCACCAAGAAGTAGCTCGCAGGGAACAAAAAGCGTCGCTTAAGTCATCTCATCGCACTGCCAGCATCGTAAATCCTCCCCGATTGCTATCGAGCACTCCGTGACCTCGCAAGCTCGCTCAGGATCTCGACGGCCAGAAAGCTGGCCAGAAGATTTCCCTGTTCGCTCACAACTATTTGGTACTACACCATATGGCATTGACGGAGCAACGCGCGAAAACGTTCAGAGTTTTTTCAGACGTACGGCAAACGCACATGGGCTACTACCCCGTTCCCTTGCGTTTCACGTAATAGTTCCACCGATGGGGATCCCAACACTAGTCTCAGCGGATTTCATAGCCGACGAGTGCTACCGGAAAAATTTGTGCGGGACGAGCGCGAGCGCAGCTCGCTGGATTTCTTTATTGAATGACTTCACTTCCCGCTCCGACCTGCAACTATTAACCTTGTCCCCTCTTAAAAGTCTAGTATCTTCGTATCAGCTTATCGACTCGAAGAACCGATTTTGCCCGTTATGCTACGCGGAGGACGAAAGAGCTGGACGTGAAAAGTATGATCGCCTGCTGTGGACAATACGATGTGTTACGGCATGCCCGTTACATCTATGCCGACTGATTGTTGAGCCTCCATTTAAAGGGCATCGCCCATTCTCCTTCACGGTTCCGGGTACGTCAAGAATTGACGGGACCGGCCTCGCAAACGTCGCCATCGAACGAGCTTCAAATTACGAGGTAGAAGTCTCCAAAAAAATATGTGAATTAATTGACTATCTATCGATAGAAACACATACGAAATCATCGTTTCCGGATTTTTTGCTTCAAGCAAGCTATAATTTTTTTGATGGAAATTCCGCTGCTCTCGCGCGCCACCTTGGAATATCCAAGTCGCAAATTCATGGTTGGATGCACGATGCAATTCTCCCAAGTCTGGCGTGTGTTACGCGAATTTCCCATGCTTTTGATTGCACTATCGCCGACGTATTATCTGGAAATACAGTTGGTATTCGACTACATCATGGAAGAAAATTTTCCCGTGGCTTATTCGGCCTCGCGCGACGCGTAGGCTATAAGCTGCCCCGTGAAGAACTGCTCGCGTCCCTCGCAACCTTTCTGATGTTCAACCCCAATTCGAATGCTATAGACGCGGCAAGACACCTTGACGTATCGCCGAAATTCCTTCGGGAAAACTTCCCAGAGCAAAACGAGGCACTTGTCATCGCTGGCCGTCTCCATCGGCAGCGAACTTCCCAGGAACGGAAAGACGCGAAGGACCGCGCATATGAGGAATCACACCTCGCGATAAGAGACAGCGGCACCTACCCTTCACGAAGGAAGATCGTGAAAAAACTCCAGGAACGGGGAATCCGACTAACTTATGCCGATGAGCGGCGCGTAACGAGAAGAGCAAGAGCGGCTGCGATACCGAATTCCCCCGGCTAGGCTTTTTCCTACGAAGGAGCGTTTCTGTTCGATCGCCATCAGACCATTCATTGCGTTCTGCGCACATCCTTTCTCTTCACTTCTATAGCCGCATACAACTCGGTTCTTCGGAGACAGAAGAGACGATCGGACGCGGTAAAAGCGCTCTTGACGAACGGCTGTTCATCGGGATCACGGACACGGACTAGCAAACCGCTGCGCACCGGACAGCGCCTAGATCGAACTGCGTGGCGACGAAGCGGCATTCGACGGCCAGGGCTTCCTAAGCGGCAGACAGAGCGAGACCAAACCGCGTTGCTCCCGTCGGGGGGCGTCAGAGTCCTCAACCAATCCAAGCCTCGATGGACATCCTCAAGCGGAAGAAATGAGCGATTCGGCCAGCCGGCCGAATCAGACGAACCAACACGCAACAGTGTAGGTATTAACCCCGACTTCTCGCTTGCTTAAGGATCGCTCGCAGTCCCATCCACGCACTATCTCTGGCAGACCCAAAAAACTGGAGAACATTTCGCTCGGCGAATCGACGAACTTTTCGCAGATAGATATCCCTTATCGGGGGCAACCCGTCTTCTTCAAGGACTTGCTCGCAGATTCGTTCGTATTCAGCAGACACTTGGGAGAAAACCGGATGGCTGGCGATCTTCTTGCGTGCATCAACGACCGCTAGCCGATAATAAACGGCTCTCCTGAGTTCGCGGCGCAACATCGCCTCTCGATATAAGCACCAGAACGCGACGAAGCGGTCAAATTCTGCGTCGCTGCACCCTTCGACGGCACTCGTAGCACTCTTAACACCTTCGTCAAGCGCGCGAATTTCGTCGTGCAGTGAGCTTCGCTTGCGCCACCATGCAGGAGTGGACGGAAAACCCTCCTCGGCAACGTAGAAAAACCAGACCGAGTTCGGACCGCACAGGGAAAGCACTGTCGCGTGAAGCAACTGGGAAACACGGTCCAGAGAAATTTCGCGCTCCATAAGCTCCCACGGCTCGTAGTAGAAGCGTGTCACCCGATCACCACGCGGACGTTCCGCGACCGCGGCCAGCCAGTTGTAACCATAACGGCCACCGCCCTTCGAACTCAGGACATGTTTTCCACTCTTCAGCTGATAGAGGTACTTGCTATTGGAACCTGGGGCGCTGTCTGGTGCCGCAAGGCGCTTGCTAATGGCAGAAGCGCTTTCACCAAGGATATAAATCGCTGCTGCAGCCCAAGCCATTGTCGCAGCGCGACCAAGTTGCTCGTGGAAAATCGACCTCTTGCCAGAGGTGTCCCAGACTGGGGTCGGAAGCGGGTACGTGGCCATGTCCAATCTCCTGCGCCGAGTGTAGTCCACTGGCATCGACAATACACCATTTCCTCCAACTGAGTGGTTCCAACATGACGTCTCGCTGTGCGGTTACACCGCGGCGAGTTGCCGTTTTCATGGGAACTGTTAGGTTTGTCGCTGTGGCCAAGTCAGGCGAGTATGGATCTGGAGCACTTGCCTGTTGGAAGGCGAACGCTTCATCCTTGCCAGGCGAAATGAAAAATATCGTTATCAATATATTTCGGATGCCTATCCATGTGCACCGCGCTTGAGGTCATCAATTGCGATGAACCTTCCCATGGTCGATAGCCAGACAGTTCCTCGCCATCGTCCACATCATCCAAAGACAATCGACATTCAGATTATCAGAATCCATCGAATATTTTTCAATGGTGGTTACCTTTGAGCTGGCCGTGACTAGAAGCCGATCCAAAGCCACTATTGACTGGAGCGAAGTATGAGAATTGAGCTGCCGATCACCCTCGAGCCAATTTCGGTGTGGAAGCAGAACGAGAAGCAATGGATGGAAACCTGCCACCTCGGATCTGCAAAACGATTCACTGATGAAGAGCGATCGAAGGCTTTGCAAGATTGGGGAGTCCCCGCTGCTGGACAGACATACATCCTGCGATCCCTACGGGAAGCACCCACGAGAAAATTTCCGGGTATAGGCGGAAATGTTAGGTCCCGTTACACGTCAAAGAAGATGGGCTCCCGTATCGCGACAGAGAGCAGGCGGGTTGAATTTCCCGCTGTGTTAAAGGCCGACTTTGATGGATTCACTCGCGAATTCTGCTGCCAGCCAGTTGGGGTCCGAATCACGAGAACGATTCGCCGGACCTCACGTCACGGCCGAAAGGAAACCGAATATCAATATGACGTTCCCTACACACCGGATCTTCTACGCCTTACCGACTATGGTGCCTTTGTCGAGGAATGGAAAACCGAGGCCGAACTCATCAAGTTGGCAAAGAAATTCCCCGATCGGTTCTACAAAATTGATGGCACATGGCACTGCCCGGAGCGAGAGGAATACTTTAAAGAACTGGGTATCACGTTTTGCCTTCGCTCCTCCGCAGAGCATAACGACCAATTCGCGGTAAATCTGGAGCATCTCTCTGCCTTTCTGACGGACGATTCGCGGCCCATTACGGATGACGCGATGTCTGCCATCGAAAAATTCCTCAGGAAGCGTGACGGTGCGGCGAGTTTAGCCGCGTTAAATCATGAGGCATATGAAGATGATACCCCATGGAATGAGGATGTCGTTCCAGAAGCACCGCCGGGTCGATTTCGAAGGGACGATGTCTGGAAGGCTATCGCCGACCAGAAGACCTTTGTCGATCTGGAATACGTCGACCTCTCCGATCCTTACGACGTTGTTGTCTGCCTGACCCGAGAACAGTTAGAACTTGTCCAGTGGCGCCGTCCGCCACCTCATGCAGTCTCAACCCATTTTGAGATGACTGTCGAGATCGGAACCGAGTTCATGTTTCGCGGTCGGCCTGACGTGTACACGGTCACCGGATTACCCGAAGGTAAAGTCCTCTTTCGGAACTCAGCAGCAAACGTATTTGAACAAGAATCAGAGGACCAGTTCCAACTGCTCATGTATTGCGGGGATGTTCGTCTGCTCTCGACACCTAAAACCACGGACCAACTATTGGCGGAGAATGAACCGATTAGCGACGAGAGAATTCAAGCGGCGAATCGCAGATTCGAATTGTTGCAATTACTTGACGAAATCGCCGACGCTCCTCATCCGTATACCCAGAGGACTATTCAGCGTTGGAGAAAGTTGAGACGGGAAGCCGGAGATTCCCGACCGCTTCAGAAGCTTGCTTTGGTTCCGAAGCGCCCTGGAGGACGGGGGCCTCAAATCACGCCGGATGTAATCGACGCAATTCGGGAGGTCGCCCTCGGCGGCAACACCCCAACAAATCCGCTCCAGTCTAATAGCTACGAGGCATTCAAGAGTCTCTGTAAAGAACGAAACCTGAGGCCTTGCTCCAAGAATACTTTCTATCGACGATCTGTGGAGTTCCGCGATACGCGAGCGAGACAAGGTCCCCGCTTTGCTTACAATAAAGAGCCCGCAGTATGGTATCTGCATCGCCACGACAAAATTCACGGCGGGCGTCCATTCCACCGAGTCCATATAGACCATACCAAGCTTGATGTCGTAGTCAAAACACGAGGGAGAGGGGGACGCGTCTACAAACTGCGCGCATGGCTCACCGTCGCAATGGACGCGGAGTCACGGGCTGTTCTGGCTTTCTATCTCGCAGCTCACCCGCCAAGTACGGTGAGCTGCATGATGGTTATTAGAGCAATGGTCGCGCGACACAAGCGCGTTCCCGATTTTATTGTTTGCGATAACGGCAAAGAATTTCACTCGAAGGCCTTTGATAGATTTTGTGATCTCAACGATATCACCGTCGATTATCGACCAGCCCATCAGTCACGATTCGGTGGCGTGCTTGAGCGCCTGTTCGGCCTTACCAACACAGAACTGATTCACAATCTAAGGGGCAACACGAAAGCGACTAAACACGTCCGGACAATAACACGCTCGGTAGACCCGATGAATGCTGACCACCTCACCTTCGTCGAGTTACACGGTCTTCTCGACTACTTTTTCTTTGTCGAATATAACCGTGAGAAAATCCATCCAGCCCATGACCATACACCAGAATTATATATGCATAAGCGGTTCATAGAAACAGGGAGACGTCTAACAAGGCTTCGCCCATATGACACACAATTTATGCTCCAAACTCTCATTCCAGCACCCAGAAATCCATATACAATAAATTCAGGCATGGGAGTTCTAATACGCCCCATCTGGTATTGGGCCGATGAATTTGCAGCGGCACGCCACAAAGAAAGAAAAATTGATGTCTATGTCGATATGTGGGATGTCAGTGTGGCATATGCGATCGTAAATAAACATTGGGTAAAGTGCGTTTCACATTTGCTGCTTCGCTATCGCAACCTTACATCAATCGAGTTGCGTTATGCTCTGTATGAGGTCCGTCTACGACTCAAAGCTTCTCCCGGTGAAAATTTCCAATCGGTTCTTGACGACGTATTTGCCGATAATATTCTTCCGCCAGTAGCTGAAGCCACCGCCGCAACGAGAATGCTCTACGGCCCGGCAGGACTCACCTCGATTTCCCCCCCTGCCGCGCGCACGTGTGAAGATCACGACGTACCATCTACCAACCCTAGGAACTCCACGACCTTCATTGATAAGCATGACGAAGGATATGAATATCCATCCCCTTCGAAATTCAAAATTGATTATGCAAGCCTTCCGATTAGACAACCAAACTAAGTGTACGTTTCGATATGATCCAGCATCCGCGACGCGAGAGATGGCTCAAGAGACACAGCGAAATCTTCGATGTCTCATGTCGCTCTATCGACATAATTTTCCACAGCACAGCGGATTGCACTAGTCCTACATACTCGCATCTGGAGGTAATTCAGAAACCTCGTCTTTCCAACGTGGATTAAAACGTCATCAGCATTTCTGAAGACATCAGGATGACATTATCAATGGGAGCCAAGCATCGTGATTACTAGAGAGCAGGCCATCGCGGGCTCACCTCGTGACAAGAAAATATATCAGCTAAACCTCTCAATTCCTCATGGAAATTTGAATAGAGTTCTAGATGACGTAAAACCGCTTATGGAAGAGGATTCAGGTCTCTCCATCGTCGTGATTGTAGGACCTCCCGGAGTCGGAAAATCATCTCTCGGCAGGAGATTACTAAGAAAAACTCTTGAAAAATATTCTTATTTGATTCAAGAGAACCCAGCCATCATCCCCGCTGTGATGGTGGAAGTCGACTCGCCCGACAAGAAACAGGAAATAGACTTCGGCCTATTTTTCGCGCGGATCTGTTCGGCGCTACTATCGCCAAGCGTTCTGGATGGTTTTGCTACTCCAAAAAGTATTTCTGACGTTATTGACTACACTCAAAAAAGTCGGCTAATGCTCGAAAGAGCCATAGCCGGACGAGATCTTCGACATTTGATTCTGGATGAGGTGATTCACTTTTTAGCATCATCAACACCTCCTGAGCACTACGGAAATCTTCTGAAATCGCTTTCAAACAGATCAAATTTTGATCTACTCCTACTCGGCGCATATGGAAGCGAAGAGATAATTCACGCGAGTGGTCAGCTAGCGCGCCGCATCATTATTCTGCACTACCAGCGCTACACAGATTCCGCCGACGATTACAAGGAGTATGCTACGTTCATGAAATCAGTCGCGTTGCAGATGCCATATCAGTTTGAAATAGATCTGGAACACAGTATTGATTACCTATTCGAGGGAAATTTCGGAATTCCTGGTTCATCGGTAGACGTATTACAGAAAGCTGCTGCGCGATGCTCAAGAGAAAAGTACCCAACGCGGTGCGATGACTTCCTTGTGAAACATATGCCTTCCATAAAGGCGCAAAAGGAGATTGCGATGGAAACTCTACGCGGCGAAGAGCGAATCCAGCCGTATCTTCAAAATCAGCAGCGGGTTAAATACGCGACAGAGGAGGAAATGCGGGCGTTGTTAGCCGCAGAGCAAGCCGAGAGGAGTAAGTTGAATCGAAATCGAGCTCGATGAAATCTTCTATCCAATTGGTGAGCATTCCCATCGGCTGGCCAGATGATGCTCCGCCGCGGTCGGCGTGCTTTGGCTTAACCCCTGAAGGAGAGAGCGGCGAAAGCTACGAAGATCTAGTCAGCTACTTCCGTAGATTGTGCGCTTGCCACGGCATATTCCCACATTCGTTTGCCTGGCGAGTCAGACCGTTATTCGAAAATCAAGAAGTATGCACCCCGAACTTTAACCAATACGCTACCGTTATGAACGGCGTGAGCGGAGTAGCAGCTACGTGGGTCGACGTACTGGAAAAGCTTACCCTGCGCACTGACCTGATTCTGAGAACGCTCCTTCCCCTACGCGGGGTGATCGGACGCACCAAACTCTTATACCGAAAAGAGCGTTTCTGTCCATGCTGCTATCGTGATGACGAGGCTCTGGGTCGCCCAAAATACAATCGATTGCTTTGGTCGATCGAATGTGTGGAAGCCTGCCCCCTGCACAGCACTCTTCTTGAGACCGCCCCTGAGGCGTCAAAGCGCAATCGGTTTACGTTCTGGCTGCCGGGAATTTCTCGTCTTGATGGCGGCAGCCTAGCAAATCACAAGGCTCGACAGGCCAGTGATCAACAAGTTCGAATGGCCCGTTTGATCGCTGACCTACTGGATGATATCCATGAAGATCCAGAAGCATTCGCAAATGGCGCTCCGATTAGCGAATTTTTGCAGCACGCCGCGATTACACTGTTCGAAGGGAAGATAAGCAAGCTATTTAGTCACCTACGGTGCCCCAAATCATTTTATAAGTTGAAGTATGGCGCGACTAGGCCGTCGCTTCCTTTAGTTGCACATATTGCTAGTACTTTCGACTGCGACATTTCCGACATTCTTCTAGGAAGAAAAGTGCCTTTGAAAATAATTGATTTGAGCTTCGATTTCAAAAGATTAAATTGCCGACGGCACTTCCGCATTGTCGAATCGTCAGATGCTTTGCTCACGGACCTTAAGAATCTCGAGAGTTCGGGGATGGCGAAAAATCTCAATCAAACCTGCAGTCTTCTTGATGTAAATAAGGATCGTTTGCGCAAACTGGCGCCAGATATCGTCGCGCGAATAGTGAAAATTGGACGGGAGGACAGACACAGGCAAAAATTTGAACGGGAAGAGTCCAACTTTGCCAAATATTGGCAATGCTATCAAGAACTACGCTCACAGCACGTCCGGCCAACGAGAAATAGAGTTTCGTCGCTAGTAACTCAAAGAACAGGAAGAAAATTCAACTGGTCTGAAGCTTCAAAGTTTCAGACTAGAGCGTCGCGGTTATCAGCGGCCATTAAGGTTGCCGGGGACGCTCCCGATAAGCCGCCCTCAAAAAATCGGGACACAACAAGGACAACCAATTCTTGTCGTAAACGACATTAATTGATGAACTCTACAAACATGCCGGAATGCCCCGGAAGCCTTGCCGGGCGGAAGGCAGCCGGAGTCGAACCGACCTGAGAGCGTCTGACGCCCTCAACTGGGTTTGAAGCCCAGCCGCACCACCGGATACGAATGCCTTCCTACGGTGATTGAATGACGCGTGCCCGATAGAAACAGGCCGCAGAAGCCAGATCAACGCAGATCGAGCCAGCGGCTATCCGTGCGCACGAGGTGCAGGCCACGGTGGAAGCGAGTATACCCAACCCGGTCGAAGAACTCCAAAAGCTGGATCGCGCGTTTTCGGCCGAGTCCGGTCGCGTCGCGAAACGGCGCCGCCGCCACGGTGCCGGCGTTCTTGTGCGCCTCCGTCGCCGCGATCGACGCAAGTTCGCGAATCACCTGCTGGTGATAGAACAGGTCATGCACGACCTGGAACAGCTCGCCCTGACGCGCGAGCTTGCGCAGCAACTGACGCACGCGCTCCTCCGGCACACCGTGCCCGTTCGCGAGCTCGCGCACCCACGGCGGATCGAAACGTCCCGCCTCGATCTCGGGCAGCAGCGTCGCGGCAAGCGCCTGATCGGCGGCATCGAGTGTCACGGTGTGGCCGGGCAAATGCAGCCATGGCCCGCGTCTGATCAGCTCGCCACGCGCCGCCGCATCGTCGACCAACGCGCGCCACAGCGCGTCGTCGACCAGTGGCGCCGCGATGCGCCGCAAGCGCGACACGTCCGGGCCCAACTCATCCGGCGAGCGCTCGTGGTATTGCGCGAGCGCACTCGTCACGCGCCCGGCCAGTGCGTGCCATGCCGCGTCCGCGAGCAGCAGTGCGTCATGGCCCGGGAGTTCGATCGTGCGCGTCCCGGCGGGCAACGCGAGCGCGGCTGCCGGCATCCCCGTCAGGCGCTCCAGCAGGGCCCGCGACAAACCGTGTGGCGCGCGCGCGAACAGCGCATCGAGTGAGCCGGTGTCGAGCAGCGTCTGTATCGCGTCGAACCAGCCGAAGCGTTCCGCCGAGCGCCGCTTGCGCGCCGGAGCGAACGGATCGAGCACATGCCCGCCGCCCACCGTGCGATTGGCCTGAGCGTTACGCACGACGAAGCGATCGCCCGGTACCGCGCACAGCGGCCGCTCGAACACGAGTTGAACGCGCGCGCGCTGACCGGGCGCGAGCGTGTCGCCTTCGAGCAGCGCGACATGCGCAACCTGATGCTGCGTGCCGAGATGCACGTGCAGCGGCGTCCAATGTTCGAGCGGGTGCGGCGCGTCGGCGAGCAGCGCCAGCATGACGTCGATACGCTCACTCGCTTGCGACAGTTGCGGATCGACGATCCAGTCGCCGCGCTCGATCGCACTCCTGTCGATGCCCGCCAGATTCAGCGCGCAGCGCTGGCCGGCGCGGCCGGTTTCGGCGGGGCGATTCTGCGCGTGGATACTGCGCACGCGCACCGGCTGATTTTTCGGCGCGAGCAGCATCGTGTCGCCGACGCTCACGCTGCCTGCCACCACGGTCCCGGTCACGATCGTGCCCTGCCCCGCGAGCGTGAACACACGATCGACGGCGAGGCGGAACAGGCCGTCGTCGCGCTTCATACGCCATGTGGCGGCCTGCTCGCGCAGATGCGCATTCAACGCGGCGACGCCCGCATCGCCCGCGCGAGTCGCGCAGGTATCGAATACCGGCGCGTCGCGCAGCACGCTATTGCCGACGAACGCACTCACTTCGTCGTGCACTTCGCGCAGTCGCTCCTCGTCGACGCGATCCACTTTCGTCAACGCGATCGCACCGCGCCGGATGCCGAGCAGTTCGACGATCGCCAGATGTTCGCGCGTTTGCGGCATCACGCCGTCGTCGGCGGCGATCACGAGCAGCGCGAAGTCGATGCCGCTCGCGCCCGCGGTCATCGTATGCACGAGCTTTTCGTGGCCCGGCACGTCGATCAGACCGAGCACGTCGCCGTTCTCGAGCGGCACGTATGCGTAACCGAGCTCGATCGAAATACCGCGCGCTTTTTCTTCCTTGAGCCGGTCCGTATCGACGCCGGTCAGTGCCTTCACGAGGCTGGTTTTGCCGTGGTCGATATGCCCCGCTGTACCGACGATCATGCGTGCCTGTCCTTCAGTTGCTTTTCGGTTGCGCGATTAGCTGTGCGATCAATTGCGCTTCGTCGGCGGCTTCGAGGCAGCGCAGATCGAGCCGCAACGCGTCGTCCGCGATCCGGCCGATCACCGGCCGCGCCATCTCGCGCAACTGCTTTTCGAGCGCGAGCAGATGACGGCCGCCGCGCTTGCCGTCGGTCATCCTGATGACGAGGCCGTGGCTCGGCAGCACGTCGACTGGCAATGCACCACTGCCGATCTGGCTGAACATCGGTTCCGCCGCCACGGTGTAGCGCGCGCCGATCGCCTGCTGCAGCGCCGGTAGCACGCGCTGCGCGGCAGCGTGAATGTCCTCGGCGGGACGCGTGAGGAGCCGTAGCGTGGTCAGCCGCTCCGCCAACTTCTCGGGCGCGCGATACAGCCGCAGCACAGGCTCCAACGCCGCGAGCGTCAGCTTGCCGACGCGCAGTGCGCGCTTCAGCGGATGCTTCTTGATCTGAGCGATCAGATCGCGCCGCCCGACGATCAACCCGGCCTGCGGTCCGCCGAGCAGTTTGTCGCCGCTGAAGGTGACGACATCGGCGCCGGCCGCGACGGTCTCGCGCACCGTCGGCTCGCGCGGCAAGCCCCATTCGGCGAGATCGACCAGCGTGCCGCTGCCGAGATCGACGGCGACCGCGAGCCCGCGCGCGTGCGCGAGCGGCGCGATCTCGTCGATACCGACTTCCTTCGTGAAGCCGCTGATCGCATAGTTGCTCGCGTGGACTTTCATCAGCAGCGCGGTGCGCGCGTTGATTGCCTGTTCATAGTCCTTCAGATGGGTGCGGTTCGTCGTGCCTACTTCGCGCAGCTTCGCGCCCGCGCGGCTCATGATGTCGGGAATGCGAAACGCGCCGCCGATTTCGACGAGCTCGCCGCGCGACACCACCACTTCCTTCTTCGCCGCGAGCGCGGACAGCGTGAGCAGCACCGCGGCCGCGTTGTTGTTGACGATGGTTGCCGCCTCGGCGCCGGTGAGCTCGCAGATCAGATCGTCGATCAGGTCGTCGCGATCACCGCGCATGCCGGTGGCGAGATCGAACTCGAGGTTAGCCGGTTGCGTGAGCGCGGTCATCACGGCGCGCACCGACTCGTCGGGCAGCAGCGCGCGGCCGAGGTTCGTGTGCAATACAGTGCCGGTCAGATTGAACACACTGCGCAGCCGCGACGCGTTGCGCGCGAGCAGCGCCGCAGCGACCGTCGCATGCAGCTGCGGGGTTTCGAGCGCGCTCACCGCCGGGTTGGCCGCCGCATCGCCCGATTGCGCGTTGATACGCCACGCGTCGAACGCGTCGCGCAACGCATCGAGCACCTGAGTGCGGCCGTATTCGCCGATCAGCGGCGCGAATTCGGCCGACGCCATCACCTTGTCCACCGATGGCACGCGCGCCATCAGCGCGCGCAATTCCGAGCCGCTCACATCGCTCACGAGCAATCCTTATGTCGTGTTGAACTTGCGTCCGGCCAGGTCGCCGTCAGGCGGACTCGTCGTCCTCCGCGTCCGTCGCGCCGGCCGTCTGCTCCGGCCACAGCCAGGGATGCGGCGACGCGCGCCGGTAACCTTCCGCGCCCATCAGCAGATCGAGCGTGAGGCTCGCGAGGTCGTCCGCGAATGGATCGAACTCGTAGTCCTTCGCCTGAATGCCGATCTTGCGGTAAGTATGGCATTCGTCGCACGACTCCGCCTTCAGCACGGCGTTTTTCGTTTCGGCTTCGCGCGTGGCCGCGTCGGCGTCGGGCGAGCCGGCCACGTGGTACGCAATGCCTTTCGTCGAATCGCAGTTCGAGCATTTGCTTCGGACCATATGCCATTCGGTTGCGCATAGCCCGCATTGCAGATAGCGATAGTTGTCGTACGCGCCGCCGATGCGCAGCGTGCTGGCCACCGGATGCGAGCCGCATACCGGGCACCGGCCCGGTGTGTCGAGGTACGGTACGGCGCGCTTGTCGATGTCGGCGGCGAGGTCGGTCCATACGACTTGCAGCGCGGCCATGATGAATGGCGCGCTCGCCGGCTCTACGTCGGCGAAGCGCTGCGCGAAGATCGCGTCGGCCTGCGCTTCGAGCGTGGCGACGTCGAGCGCGCGCAGTTGCGTGAACACCGCGACGAGCGGCGGCGTCAACGGACCCGCGGCTTCGATCTTGTCGAGCAGTTGCAGCAGCACGTCGCGCCACGCCGGATCGCGCGCGCCGGACAGCGCCGGAATCAGCGGCATCGAATACTGCTGCGCGCTCGCGATCAGCTCGGGGCTCGGCGGCTGCGCCTTGAAGTGCGCGAGCACCGCCTGCTGCGCATCGGCGAGCGCCGCCATCAGCCGCAGGTAGCCGGCAATCGGATTGCCGCGCGAGGCGAGCTGGCGCAGGCGCGCGGCGCGCGGCGCGAACACCGCGAGCCGCTCCGGCATGCGGATGCGGGGGATTGCCGAGGGATCGAGCGACTCGATGTCGGCGGCTTCGAGAATTCGTTGAGCCAAGTTATCGACCTCTGAAAACTGAAGAGCCGCCGCCCGTCATCGACGTGGCGCGGCGGCCCGGTGCGCGGAGTGCTACTTTACTTGCCGATGATTTCCCTGAACCAGTTCGGATGGTGCTTGCGCGCCCAGCCATAAGTAACGGTGCCGCGCGTCATCGCACCTATGGAGCCCTTGACCCACAGCGCCGCATAGATATGCACGATGATGCCGACGATCAGCAGGAATGCCGTCACGGCATGCACGAGTGCTGAGAGCCGGATCAGGTCCATCGGGAAGTAGAGCGAAAAGTAGCGCCGCCAGATCACGATGCCGCTCAGCAACAGCAGCAGCATACAGATCACCATCACGAAGAACAGCAGCTTCTGCCCGGCGTTGTACCTGCCGATTGCGGGCAGGCGCTCCTCGCGGTTGTTCAGCACGTCGCGGTACTGCTTCATCCACTGGATATCCGCCTGGTCGAGATAGTTGTGATGCCAGAAGCGCAACGCAAGAATCAGGAACGAGATGAACATCACGCAGCCGATGAACGGGTGCAGGATCCGCGTCCACTGTCCGCCGCCAAGCACGAAGTACAGAAACGCCATCGCGGGATGGAACATCGCGAGACCGGACAGCGCGAGCAGGATGAAACAGATCGCGGTGATCCAATGATTCGTGCGCTCGTTCGGCGTATAGCGCACGATCAGGCGGTTGCCCTTCACGTCCGTGAAGTCGGTGTGCTCAGAGTGGTTCATTGCTTACCCTCCCGCGAACGGCGCGCTTCTTCGGCTTCCTTGACGGCGGCGGCTTCGTCGGCCTCGGTCACCTCGTTCGGACCGACGCGCGTGTAGTGGAAGAAGCCCGCGAGCGCGGCGATCCCCATGATGGCGAGCCCGATCGGCTTGGCTATGCCCTTCCACAACGTCACCATCGGACTGATGCGCGGATCGTCCGGCAGGCCGTGATACAGCGATGGCCGGTCGGCGTGATGCAGCACGTACATCACATGCGTGCCGCCGACCTTTTCCGGGTTATACAGGCCAGCGTTCTGGAAACCGCGCTCCTTCAGATCGACGATGCGGTCCTCGGCCTGCAGCTTCATGTCCTCCTTGGTGCCGAACATGATCGCGCCGGTCGGGCAGGTCTTCACGCAGGCCGGCTCCTGGCCGACCGCGACGCGGTCCGAACACAGCGTGCACTTGTACACGCGGCGATCCTTCTTCGACATACGCGGTATGTTGAACGGGCAGCCGGCGATGCAGAAGCCGCAGCCAATGCAGTTCTCCTCGTGAAAATCCACGATGCCGTTCGTGTACTGCACGATCGCGCCCGGCGACGGACAGGCCTTCAGACAGCCCGGGTCTTCGCAGTGCATGCAGCCGTCCTTGCGGATCAGCCATTCGATATCGCCGGCGGAGTTCTCGTACTCCGCAAACCGCATGACGGTCCACGAATTCTCGGTCAGATCGGGCGGGTTATCGTAGACGCCCACGTTCACGCCGATCTCGTCGCGCAGATCGTTCCACTCCATGCAGGCCGTCTGACACGCCTTGCAGCCGATGCACTTCGATACGTCGATGAGCTTCGCGACCTGCCCGGTGGCCGGCGCGCGAGCCACCGGCGGTTGCGTGGTGGTGGCCGAGACGCGTCTGATGTCTAGTGATTGCAGTGCCATCTCTTTACCTTATGCCTTTTCGACC
Organism: Paraburkholderia sp. BR10923; assembly: GCF_040948765.1. NCBI lineage: Bacteria > Pseudomonadati > Pseudomonadota > Betaproteobacteria > Burkholderiales > Burkholderiaceae > Paraburkholderia > Paraburkholderia sp. BR10923. Next base: position 215,475 of record NZ_JBFPKO010000010.1, read on the forward strand.
TTGACGAGGAACGACTTGGTTTCCGGTGTCTGTGAGTTCCCGTCGCCCACCGGGGGCGTCAGCCCATTGACGAGATAGCCCGGCCTCGCGAGCCCCATGAAGCCCCAATGAATCGGCAGCCCGACGGTCTGCACCTTCTTGCCTTCGACAGTCAGCGGTTTGATGCGCTTCGTCACGACCGCGACGGCGATCAGGTGCCCGCGGTTCGAGCTCACCTTGACCCGGTCGCCGGCCACCACGCCGATCTCCTTCGCGAGGTCTTCGCCGATCTCGACGAACTGCTCGGGCTGGATGATCGCGTTCAGCTTCGCGTGCTTCGTCCAGTAGTGGAAATGCTCGGTCAGACGATAGCTGGTCGCCGTATGCGGGAAGTTCTCGTGCGTGCCGAACGTGGCCTTGTCGGCCGGGAATACGCGCGCCGCCGGGTTGCTGACGGCCAGCTTGTTGTCCGGATGCAGCGGGTTGTAGCCGAGCGGCGTCTCGAACGGTTCATAGTGCTCGGGGAACGGCCCTTCGACCATCGCGTCGCGCGCGAAGAACCGCGCGACGCCTTCCGGATTCATGATGAACGGATTCATGCCGCTGTCAGGCGGCTCGTCGACCTTGAAGTCCGGAATGTCGGCGCCCGACCACGTGCTGCCATTCCACGCGATCAGCTTGCGCGTCGGATCGAACGGCTTGCCGTTGAGATCGCACGACGCGCGGTTGTACAGAACCCGCCGGTTCACCGGCCATGCCCACGCCCAGTTCAGCGTGTTGCCGATGCCGGTCGGGTCCGAGTTGTCGCGGCGGCCCATCTGGTTGCCCGCCTGGGTCCACGCCCCGCAGAAGATCCAGCAGCCGCTCGAAGTCGAGCCGTCGTCGCGCAGCAGCGCGAAACTCGCGAGCTGCTCGCCTTTCTTCGCGAGCACCTTGGTCGGGTCCTTCGGATCGGTGACGTCCGCGAGCGCCTTGCCGTTGAACTCCATTGCGAGTTCTTCCGGCGTCGGGCTGTCCGGCTTCGCATAAGGCCAGCTCATGTTCAGGATCGGATCGGGATACTTGCCGCCGTCCTTGCGATAAGCGTCGCGAATCCGCAGCCACAGCCCAGCCATGATCTCGAGGTCGCTCTTCGCTTCGCCCGGGCCGTCAGCGCCCTGCCAGTGCCATTGCAGCACGCGGCTCGAACTGACGAGCGAGCCGCGTTCCTCGGCGAAGCAGGTGGTCGGCAGACGGAACACCTCGGTCTGGATCGATGCGCTGTCGACGTCGTTGAACGGGCCGTGGTTCTTCCAGAACTCCGACGTTTCGGTCGCGAGCGGATCCATGATCACGAGCCACTTCAGCTTGGCCAGAGCCGCGCCGTTCTTTGACTTGTACGGCGCGGCGGCAAGCGGGTTGAAGCCCTGCGCGATGTAGCCGTTCATCTTGCCCTGACTCATCAGCTCGAAGACCTGCAGCAGGTCGTAGGACTTGTCGAGCTTCGGCAGATAGTCGAAAGCGAAGTTGTTCTCGGCGGTCGCCTTGTCGCCCCACCACGACTTCATGAAGCTCACGTGGAACGCGCGATAGTTGCGCCAGTAGCTCAGCTGGTTCGGCCGCAGCGGTTGCTGGGTACGCTTCTCGATGTAGGCGTCGAAGTCCTGCTCCGCTTCCATCGGCAGCGTCATGTAGCCAGGCAGCAGGTTCGACATCAGGCCGAGGTCCGTCAGGCCCTGGATGTTCGAGTGACCGCGCAGCGCATTCATGCCGCCGCCCGCGATGCCGATGTTGCCGAGCAGCAGCTGTACCATCGCGCCGGTGCGGATGATCTGCGAGCCGATCGAGTGCTGGGTCCAGCCGAGCGCGTACATGATCGTGGTCGCACGTCCCGGCACCGACGTCGCCGCGAGCATCTCGCACACGTGCAGGAACTTGTCCTTCGGCGTGCCGCAGATTTTTTCGACCTGCTCGGGCGTGTAGCGCGAGTAATGCTTCTTCATTAGCTGATAGACGCAGCGCGGGTCCTGCAGCGTCGGGTCGACCTTGGCGAAGCCGTCTTCGCCGCGCTCGTAGTTCCACGAGGTCTTGTCGTAGCTGCGCTTGTCGGCGTTGTAGCCGGAGAACAGGCCGTCGTTGAACGCAAAGTCATCACGGACGATAAACGACACGTCCGTGTAGTTCTTCACGTACTCGTGCTGGATCTTGTCGTTCGTCAGCAGATAGTTGATCACCCCGCCGAGGAATGCGATGTCCGTGCCGGTGCGGATCGGCACGTAGTAGTCCGCGACCGACGCCGTGCGATTAAAGCGCGGGTCGACCACGATCAGGCGCGCCTTGCGGTGCGCCTTCGCTTCCGTGACCCATTTGAATCCGCAAGGGTGGGCCTCGGCCGAATTGCCGCCCATCACGAGAATCAAGTCCGCGTTTCTGATGTCGACCCAATGGTTCGTCATCGCTCCACGGCCAAACGTCGGGGCAAGACCTGCCACCGTCGGGCCATGTCAGACACGCGCCTGATTGTCGAATCCGAGCATGCCAAGACTGCGGGCAGTCTTGTGCGTCAGATAACCCACCTCGTTACTGCTGGCCGACGCCGCGAGCATCCCGGTAGTCAGCCAGCGGTTGACCTTCTTGCCGTCTGCGGTCGTCTCGACGAAGTTCGCGTCCCGGTCTTCCTTCATCAGCTTCGCGATGCGGTCGAGCGCGTCTTCCCACGAGATGCGCTTCCACTCGTTCGCTCCGGCCGCGCGGTACTCGGGATAGCGCAGACGGCTCGGGCTATGGATGAAGTCGATCAGGCTCGCGCCCTTCGGGCACAGCGTGCCGCGATTGACCGGATGGTCGGGGTCGCCCTCGATGTGGAAGATGCTCGTCTTCACGTTCTTGGCTTCGTCGCCGAGGCCGTACATCAGGACGCCGCAGCCCACCGAGCAGTACGGGCAGGTGTTGCGGGTTTCGGTAGCACGCGACAATTTGTACTGACGGACTTCGGCCAGCGCGGGGGTCGGCGAGAAGCCCATCAGGGCTAGGCTCGATCCGGCGAGCGAGGTGGCAGAAACCTTCAGGAATTGTCGCCGAGTCATTTGCGTCATTGCATGGCCTCGGCTCTTTTGGGAACAAAATTGATTATAGATGCCGTTTCACGACACGTAGCTCGATCGTAGTGCATTCGCCACCCGGGTAAATCAGACATGCGAAAGTCACCGCAATGAACGGCGCCCTCTGCCTGCACGATTTATTCCACGCGCCGGGCACCGTTCATGCTGAATCCGCGAATGGTAATTCAATTGACCTCCTCGACGGATTATTGCGCTCCTATGAACTCCTCTCCTTACTCCTGTCGCGCGGCAGCCGGCGCAGCCTCGCTTGCGCTTCTCGGCGCCGCACTGCTGGCCGCGAACTCCCCCAGCCTTGCGCAGATTCCCCAGTCGGGGGGCTCTTCGCATATGGAAAGCCGCTCGTCCGGGATGGGTTCGACGCCCGACCCGGCCGCGTCGGCAGTTCACGAATCCCAAAAACCTCAGTCGAAAGACAGCGGACAAGGTAATGCGCGCGGCAAAACCGCCGGCCAGGGACAAAAAGCCGAGGGCGCCGGCGGATTTAACAATGGCTTGTATGGGACCGGCGCAGGCAGCAATAAATAAGGCATTGCAATCGTGCGGTAATTGTTTTGCTAATTGTCGACGGCGATCAATTCGCGCGGCGGTGCGCAATTGCGTTAGCGCGTGAAGAATTCGTTTCATCGCGCGCAGCTGCCGTTTGCATTTGCTTCGGCATGGGTACTTTCTACGCGGGCGTTTATCGTTCGGATAAATCCAGTTTGCGGCCCGCGCCGACGCTGCACAGTGTGAAAACTACCCTCATAATGCGGTCATTCGACGAACCCGAACTCCCGCCCTCATGACCCAAGTCCAAGCAAGCCAGTCGCCCCGCCTTACGAGCCTGTCGCACGGTGGCGGCTGCGGCTGCAAGATCGCGCCCGGCCTGCTCGCCGATCTGCTCAAGCGCAGCGCGCCGCTGCCGTTTTTCCCCGACCTGCTGGTCGGCAACGACACCGCCGACGACGCCGCCGTCTACAAGCTCAACGAGGACCAGGCGATCGTCGCGACCACCGATTTCTTCATGCCGATCGTCGACGATCCGTTCGACTTCGGCCGCATCGCCGCGACTAATGCGATTTCCGACGTCTACGCGATGGGCGGCAAGCCGATCATGGCGCTTGCGATCGTCGGCATGCCGATCAACGTGCTGCCGCACGACGTGATTGCGGCCGTGCTGAAAGGCGGCGAATCGGTGTGCGCGGACGCGGGCATCCCGCTCGCGGGGGGCCATTCGATCGATTCGGTCGAGCCGATATACGGCCTCGTCGCGCTGGGCATCGTCGATCCGAAGCGCGTCAAGCGCAATGCGGGCGGCCGGGCCGGCGACGTGCTGATCCTCGGCAAGCCGCTCGGCGTCGGCATTCTGTCCGCGGCACTGAAAAAAGACCGGCTCGACGAGGCCGGCTACGCGGCCATGATCGGCGCGACCACCAAGCTGAACCGGCCGGGCGCCGAGTTGGCGCGGCTCGACGGCGTGCATGCGCTGACCGACATCACCGGCTTCGGCCTGCTCGGCCACACGCTGGAACTGGCGCGCGGCTCGAAGCTGACCGCGCGCGTGCACTATGCGGACCTGCCGTGGCTGCCGAACGTCGCGAGCCTCGCGGAAGCCGGTATTTTCACCGGCGCATCGGGCCGCAACTGGGATGCCTATGGCCACGACGTGATGCTGCCCGCCACGTTGCCGTCGGCCGGCCGTGCGTTGTTGACCGATCCGCAGACGTCGGGCGGGCTGCTGGTGTCGTGCGCGCCCGAGGCGGTCGACGAGGTGCTCGCACTGTTCCGCGCCGATGGCTTCGCCGACGCGCGAGTGATCGGCGAGCTTGTGAGCGGTGAAGCGCGGGTCGAGGTCATCTGAGGCAGGCGGTTGAAGGAACGCGTCACTAGAGAACGCCTGAAAGGACGCATAACCGGCCCGAACGAGCCGCGCATGCGATAATTTCGGTCTTCCCGCGGTCCGTTTCGTCCCTACTCCCTTGAAAAGTCTTCTAGTCAGCCTCGATAAAGCCGGCGATTTCGATGAAATCGTCGACGTTCGCACGCCGCTCGAGTTCGAGGAGGACCATATTCCGGGCGCGACCAACGCGCCAGTGCTGAGCAACGAGGAACGCGTGCTGGTCGGCACGACCTACAAGCAGGTGTCGCCGTTCGAGGGCACGCGGCTCGGAGCGGCGCTCGTCGCGCGCAACATCGCGCATCATCTGGAAACCACGTTCGCCGACCGGCCGCGCAACTGGCGCCCGCTGATCTACTGCTGGCGCGGCGGCAAGCGCTCGGGGTCGGTCACGACGCTGTTCAACATGATCGGCTGGTCGGCGCGGCAACTCGAGGGCGGCTACAAGAGCTACCGGCGCGCCACGCTGGAGAGGCTCGAAACCCTGCCGCGCCGTTTCAGCTACATCGCGCTCGTCGGCCCGACCGGCAGCGGCAAGACACGGCTGCTGTCGGCGCTGCATGAGGCCGGCGCGCAAACGCTCGACCTCGAGGCGCTCGCCTCGCATCGCGGCTCGCTGCTCGGCGCGTACACGGGCGTGCAGCAGCCGTCGCAAAAGCGTTTCGACACGCTGCTCGTCACCGCGCTGCAAGACTTCGACGTGAACCGGCCGGTGTTCGTCGAGGCGGAAAGCCGGCGCATCGGCTCCGTCACGCTGCCGCTCGCGCTGCTCGAAACGTTTCATCGCGGCGCGTGCGTCGAGGTGCGTTCGAGCCGCGAGGATCGCGCGGCGTTTCTGCTGCAGGATTACGCGCATCTGTTCGAGCATCCCGACTACTTCAAGGGACAGCTGGAACGGTTGATCGGCCTGCACAGCCGCGAGCGGGTCGCGGGCTGGCAGCGGCTCGTCGACGACAACCGGCGCGCCGAGCTCGCGCACGAACTGATCGAACTTCACTACGATCCCGCGTACGCGCGCAGCAGCGGCCAGCATTTCGATCAGCTGCCGACTGCACTGCAACTCCATTTCCGCCCGAACGACGCCGACGTCGTCGAGCAGGCGAAAACGCTGCTCGCGCAGCTCGACAGCCGTACGCTAGTCCTCGGTTGACTCACAACGACATTTAAGAACCATCATGCAATCAACCCTTCGGCAACCTCGCGTCACGTTTGGCTGGATCGTCTTCCTGCTGATCGCCGTCGTCGGCCTCTTCTATGTGAAGTGGTTTCCGTACTACAACCGCGCGTTCGTCGCCGCGAGCCAGCATTCGATCGGCAAGTCGATCCTGATGGGCACGTCCGCGAGTGCGCCGGCGGCCTCATGGCAGGCCGCGATCGACTTCGCGCTCGCGTACGGCAAGGCGATCTGGCAGGCGATGGTGCTTGGCCTGCTGCTCGGCTCCGCGGTGCAAGCGCTGATTCCGCCGCAGTGGGTCGCGCGTGCGCTCGGTCGCGCCGACTTCAACAGTGTCGTCAAAGGCGGCCTGATGTCGTTGCCTGGCATGATGTGCACCTGCTGCGCGGCGCCGGTCGTCGCCGGCCTGCGCGCGCGCGAAGCGGCGCCGGGCGCGGCGATTGCTTTTTGGCTCGGTAACACCGCGCTGAATCCCGCGACGCTGATTTTCATGGGCTTCGTGCTCGGCTGGCAGTGGATGGGCCTGCGCCTCGCGCTCGGCATCGTGATGGTGTTCGGCCTCGGCTACCTCGTGAACCGCATGATCACGCCGCAGGAAGCGCAAGCGTCGCGAGAGGCCGTCGCCCAACTGGTCAGCGCCGACGATCCGGGCACCGCGTTCTCGCGCTGGGTCTCGATTCTCGGGCGCATGACGCTGCGGCTCGTGCCGGAATACATCGTGCTCGTGCTGATTCTCGGCGCGGCGCGCGCATGGCTGTTTCCGCACGTCGGCCCGGACGTCGACAACAGCCTGCTGTGGATCATCGCGCTGTCGATCGCCGGCACGCTGTTCGTGATTCCGACCGCGGGTGAGGTGCCGATCATTCAGGCGATGCTGTCGTTCGGCATGGCCGCCGGCCCCGCCGGCGCGCTGCTGATGACGCTGCCGCTCGTCAGCGTGCCGTCGCTCGCGATGCTCGCGCGGTCGTTTCCGCGGCGCGTGCTGACGGTGGTGGCCTGTGCGGTGGTGGTGTGCGGTGTCGTCAGTGGCTTGCTGGCCGTTGCGCTGGGCTTTTGAGCCGGTCTTTGAGTTCGAGTCGTGGAAGAAGGAAGCATGAAACGTATCGCCGCTTTCGCCGTCACCTGTTGGTCCGCCGCCGGTCTGCTGTACGTTGGACAGCACTCGGTGGCGCTGATCGCGCTGAGCGGCGTCGTTGCTTTCGCGGGGTTCGATCTGCTGCGGCCTTGAAGGGGTTGTTGTTTTTCTCGTCCGTGCAAGCTCGCTTGCCCGTTGCGTTCGCGGTAGCGTTCGCGTTCGCCCGCGCCTAACCCGAAAGGGCCTCGCCAATCGCCGCGAGCCACAAAGCCACCGCGTGCGCGCCTGGGTCCACATGACCGATCGCTCGCTCGCCGACATAACTCGAACGCCCGCGGCGCGGATGCATCGAAGCGGTACGCGACGTGCCATCGATTGCCGCATCGACGGCGGCTTGCAATGCGGCATCCGTCGACGCTCCCTGAGCGAGTGCGTCATACAGCGCGTCGGCGGCGGGCTTCAGCGCATCGACCATCGTGCGATCGCCCGGCGTCGCGCCTCCGAGTTCCATCAATCCATCGACACCGGCGCTGAACGCCGTCGCCCATTGCCGTGCCGTGGCCCCGCCCGACGGTTCGAGCGCGGCCGCCGCGCGCAGCAGCATCACCGCGTATAGCGGACCCGACGTACCGCCCACCACGCGCCGCAGCGTCGCCGAGATGCTGCGCAACACCGCGCTCGGCGTGGTTGCGGACGCGTAGGAATCGAGTTCGAGTTGCACCGCGCGTGCGCCGCGCGCGAGGCTGATGCCGAGGTCGCCGTCGCCGACGCGCTGGTCCAGTTCGGTCAATATCGGCTCGGCGGCCAGCAGGCACTCGCAGACCGCTTCGATCGCTCGCCGCAGTGTCGCGTCACGCGCGAGCGTCGCGCCGCTCGCGCTTGGCGGCGCGGGTGGCGCTGCACGCATCGCGACCTGCGCGACGCGGCCGCTCAGCGCGGGCCATGCGCTCGTATGCGAGGCGGCGTCGAGCAGGCTCAGGCGTTCGTCATCGACCCGCAGCAGCGTTAGCGACACGCCAGCCATTTCGAGCGCGCTCAGGAACGTGCCGGCCCACGCGCGCGCAACTTCGATGCCGCGCCCGGCGAGCTCGCGCAGCGCGGCGCCGGCCACCACGTGGAGCTCGCTCGATGGGGTGCCGCCAAGATTGTTGACGAGCAGCGCGACGCGCTCGCCGGGCTGCAACGCGAGATCGTCGATGATCTTTGCCAGCAGCTTGCCGACCATCGCATCGGCCGGTTCCAGCGCACCGCGCGCCACCCCGGGTTCGCCATGAATGCCGAGGCCCCATTCGATTTCGCGATCGCCCAGTTCGAAGCCCGGCTTGCCCGCGGCCGGCACCGTGCACGGCGTCAGCGCGACGCCCATCGTGCCGAGCGACGCGGCCGCTTCTTTGGCGATCCGCGCGACTTCGGGCAACGGCAATCCGCGCGCGGCCGCCGCGCCCGCGATCTTATGAACCAGCACCGTGCCCGCGAGTCCGCGACGGCCCGCGTGATTGCCGGTCGCGCTCAGCGCGACGTCGTCGGCGACGATCATCATCTCGACGGGAATGCCCTCGGCGCGCGCGATTTCGGCCGCGAGGCCGAAGTTGAAGCGGTCGCCCGTGTAATTCTTGACGATCAGCAACGCGCCTGCGGGGCCGGCCACCGCTCGGATTGCGTCGAGCACGGCGTCGGTGGATGGCGATGTGAAGATCTCGCCGGCCACCGCCGCGCTCAGCATGCCGTGGCCGACGTAGCCGCCGTGCGCGGGCTCGTGGCCCGAGCCGCCGCCGGAGATCAGCGCGACCTCGCCACGCGCGGCCACGGCCTCGGCATCGGCGCGCAACACGATCGTGCCGCCCTGCAACAGCGAGAGCTGAGGATTGAGGGCGATGAGCCCGTCGAGCATGTCGGGGACCACGGTGGACACATCGTTGATGAGCTTCTTCATTGCGTCAGCTCCGTTGGATGCTGCCGGCAGCGCATGATCGAATGATGCGATGGGAACGGCAGTCGGGTCGTCGGCGAAAGCGGAAGGACTAACTGTACCGCGCATTGTCGAACGGCGACGCAACAGCGGCAGAAAACGCGTGAATGTGCGCGAACTGCGAGCCACAAGCGGACAACGAAAACGAAGGGGACGTGATGCCGAACGGCGAAACTGCGGGAACGACGGGATGGATTTGACTGGACCGTAGATGAAAGCGGAACCGCTTTCGTCTACGTCACAGATGCGTTGGTAGGCTCGATTGGATTCGAACCAACGACCCCCACCATGTCAAGGTGGTGCTCTAACCAACTGAGCTACGAGCCTTTAGAGGCGCGAATTATAGAGACTCGTTGCAGACTTCACAAGCCCTTGCGGCGATTTATCGAATCGCATGCGTGCTGATCAGTTGGTCGCGGTCCATTCGGTGTCAGGGTCCAATGGATAAACCGGCCGTTTCACGCGCTCGAATCTGAACAGACTGTAGTCCGAACTCGTGACGCCGCGACTATCGCATTCGACGAGCGCCGCCGCGATCGGCACGAAGACCGGCCGGCAATACATGCGTGATTTGAGCAGCAGAAAACGCGCGCGGCGCGGATCGATGCCGACGCTCTCGAACACGCCGAGATCCCACGGCTCATGCGTGTGTTCGGTCACGACGAGTTTCACCGTGCCGGCGTCGAGCACTGCCGCACGCCCCATGTACGCGCGTTGGCCGGTGTAGGTCGGACCGCTGATCACGTATTCGCCGTCCGTCAGCGCGCGCACGACGCCGGTCAGGGCGAGCGGCGAACGCGAGGGCAAAGCATCGTTTGTCAGCTTGTTGCCGATCGCGAGCGTGACCGTGCTTCCGACCCCCGAGGCCGCCAGGGCCGCGACCGCCTGCGGGTCGCACAACGGCCCGCTGACGATATCTTCGAGGCCCTGCTTCAATGCTTCCTCGAGCAGATCCATCGTGTCGCACGTGCCGCCTGACATGCAGTTGTCGCCGTGATCGAGCAGCAGCACCGGTTTGTCGGCGCCGCGCGCGAGCGACGCCGCCCGCGCGACCGATTCGGCAAGCGGCGCGCTGCAATAGACGAAATCGTCGCGCTCGTCCCAGATCTGTCGCGCGACACGCTCGGCGACCGCCTCGGCATCCGCGCGCTCGCCATTGCCCACTACAACGACGCTAATGCATGGCGCGTCGATATCGGCGAGCGAGAAGCCCGCCAGCACCGACACTGCGAGCATGCCGTCGGCCTCGGCGGCGCGCGCGGCGTCGAGCGCGCGTTTCATCGCGCCGTCGGCGCTCGCGCTGCGCAGCGTGTGCGTGAGCAGCGGCGGTTGACGCCACGCGATCACCGGCTTCGCGTGGCCGTCGATCATGTCGAACAGCAGGCGCGCCGCGTGCGCGCCAGTCTCGTACATGTCGACGTGCGGATAGGTTTTGAAACTGACGATGATGTCGGCGTTGTCGATCATCTTTTGCGTGACGTTGCCGTGCAGATCGAGTGCGACCGCGATCCGCGCGTGCGGCAACGACGCACGCACGCGCGCGAGCAGATCCCCTTCGCCGTCGGCCGAGTTCTCGGCGACCATCGCGCCGTGCAGATCGAGCATCACCGCGTCGCAACCGGTCGCGCCTGCCAGGATCGCGTCGCAGATCGTATCGTAGGCTGCGGCGTCCACCGGCCCACTCGGATTCGCCATGGCGGAGATCGGCGTCACGATTTCGGCGTGCACGCGCTCGGCGGCGTCGATGAACGCGGCCATCGCGGTTTGCATGCGCTTGTTTTCGTCGAACGCGGCGCGGCCGTAGCTGGGACCGGTGCGGCCGAATGCGGCCAGCGGGGTTTCTACCGGCGAGAACGTGTTGGTCTCGTGGTTCATTCGTGCGATCAGGATCTTCATACGCGTACGCTCCCTGTCCTCGACGCGGCGCTCAGCATCACCTGCAGCAGCACCTTGAAGCCGGCTTCCAGATGATCGGCGCGCGTCCTCGATTTCGTCGTGGCTGATGCCGTCCTTGCACGGAACGAAGATCGTCGCGAACACCTCGAGCCAGCCGACCGTGGCGCGGCGACGCGGCGCATGATCGCGCGCCCGATGCGGTTCGCCGCGTGGAGCCCGCTTCGATGCTCCCCGGGTCGAACGCAACTGGATGGCGCTTGCCGACGGGACCTGCTCCGTTCCGGCTTGCTGGTCGGCGTTGTTCCAGTTGTCATGATAGAGAGGTTTGGCGGAGGCTGACGGCCGGACGTCCGCGAGGCGGCAATGCGGCGACGCCTTTCCGTGGGCGAGGATGGGAGGGAAAACCGCTGGATTCGAGGGTAGCGAACGGCGCACCGCGGGCGATTTAGGTGTCAATCCGCTCGACTACGGACGCCGCGACATGCCGGCAATCTGCGCGCAAGTGGTCGCCAGCAAACGTTTTCGTCGAAGGAAGCGGGTAAAACGCAATGAAGGCTCAACCTTTTGCGAAGCGCGCCGTTATTGCATGTGCTCAGGCAAACCCCTTGGATCTCCATGGCACAACCGATTCCTTTCCGCAACTCTGGCGCCGCCCGCGCGCGGCATGCCAAAGCCATGCTGTTGCCCATCGCGCGCCAGATCGCCGACGATCTCGCGTTACGAGTTCATCTGTCGCTCGACGCATTGCGCCGCGGCGTCGGCACGAAGAGCGATGCACAGACACTCACGCAGATCATGCTGTTGACCAGCTATCTCGCCGATGCCGGCTTCGGCTCGATGAGCCATGAAGAACTCCACGCCGCGGATCGCGCCTCGGCGATGGTGTTCGACGCAGGTCGGGAACGCGACGAATGGAAGCTGGACGAAGCGGGATTCGAGCTCTTTGCATCGATCGCTACGAGGTACGATCGGCAACTGCATCGCGCTCCGCTTTGGGCGATTACGGAGGCCAGTGAGAGACTAGACCGCTTTATCGCAGGGGGATCCGATCGAGCGCTGGCGCGTAAGCGGGCATAGCGGTTTTGGAGGAAGTGCTGACCGCCTGAGCCAGAAGGACACGGATTTTGGACGAACGTGTCGGAAGTCTCCGGGTTATGCGGATGCGCTGCGGATCGGAAAGTAGTGAAGCGCGCGGAATTGGCCGCGTAAACGCAAAAACCCCACCGCTGGGCGGTGGGGTTTCTGGCTTTGGGGGAGCCTGACGATTACCTACTTTCACACGGGCAATCCGCACTATCATCGGCGTGGAGTCGTTTCACGGTCCTGTT
>NZ_JBFPKO010000110.1:0-1812 GCF_040948765.1 Paraburkholderia sp. BR10923
GATGGGGGGACGGATCGCGGAAGGTTGTCCGGGTGTTGGAAGTCCCGGTCGCTGCATTGGAGAGGGTGCCTTGGCAAATCCGGGCACAGGACTCAAGGGTGTGGCGCGAGCTTCTTCGGAAGCGAAGCAACTGGAAGGGGTTCCAGGAAAAGCCTCTAAGCTTCAGTTTCACAGTGACCGTACCGCAAACCGACACAGGTGGGCGAGATGAGTATTCTAAGGCGCTTGAGAGAACTCGGGAGAAGGAACTCGGCAAATTGGTACCGTAACTTCGGGATAAGGTACGCCCTGGTAGCTTGACTGGCCTGCGCCAGGAGGGTGAAGGGGTTGCAATAAACTGGTGGCTGCGACTGTTTAATAAAAACACAGCACTCTGCAAACACGAAAGTGGACGTATAGGGTGTGACGCCTGCCCGGTGCCGGAAGATTAAATGATGGGGTGCAAGCTCCTGATTGAAGTCCCGGTAAACGGCGGCCGTAACTATAACGGTCCTAAGGTAGCGAAATTCCTTGTCGGGTAAGTTCCGACCTGCACGAATGGCGTAACGATGGCCACACTGTCTCCTCCCGAGACTCAGCGAAGTTGAAGTGTTTGTGATGATGCAATCTCCCCGCGGCTAGACGGAAAGACCCCATGAACCTTTACTGTAGCTTTGCATTGGACTTTGAACCGGTCTGTGTAGGATAGGTGGGAGGCTGTGAAGCGTGAACGCCAGTTTGCGTGGAGCCGTCCTTGAAATACCACCCTGATCTGTTTGAGGTTCTAACCTTGGTCCGTGATCCGGATCGGGGACAGTGCATGGTAGGCAGTTTGACTGGGGCGGTCTCCTCCCAAAGTGTAACGGAGGAGTACGAAGGTACGCTAGGTACGGTCGGAAATCGTGCTGATAGTGCAATGGCATAAGCGTGCTTGACTGTGAGACTGACAAGTCGAACAGGTGCGAAAGCAGGTCATAGTGATCCGGTGGTTCTGTATGGAAGGGCCATCGCTCAACGGATAAAAGGTACTCTGGGGATAACAGGCTGATACCGCCCAAGAGTTCATATCGACGGCGGTGTTTGGCACCTCGATGTCGGCTCATCTCATCCTGGGGCTGTAGCCGGTCCCAAGGGTATGGCTGTTCGCCATTTAAAGAGGTACGTGAGCTGGGTTTAAAACGTCGTGAGACAGTTTGGTCCCTATCTGCCGTGGGCGCTGGATATTTGAAGGGGGCTGCTCCTAGTACGAGAGGACCGGAGTGGACGAACCTCTGGTGTACCGGTTGTCACGCCAGTGGCATCGCCGGGTAGCTATGTTCGGAAGAGATAACCGCTGAAAGCATCTAAGCGGGAAACTCGCCTTAAGATGAGATATCCCCGGGGCTTCGAGCCCCTTGAAGGGTCGTTCAAGACCAGGACGTTGATAGGTCAGGTGTGCACGTACAGTAATGTACTGAGCTAACTGATACTAATTGCCCGTAAGGCTTGATCCTATAACAGGTGTGTCTCGACAACCGTTAGCGCTTTAGCGCTTACGGGTGTCCGATCCCCGAAGGGGATGAAGACATGCAGTTTGAGATCAGTGTTGTGCCAGCAACAACACAACCCCAAACACACGAATCCTTTACGCTTCTTCCCGATTGGCTGTGGCGCCGGGTTGAGCCCAACCCGACAGCGACGCAGCAACCCGTCATGCCTGATGACCATAGCGAGTCGGTCCCACCCCTTCCCATCCCGAACAGGACCGTGAAACGACTCCACGCCGATGATAGTGCGGATTGCCCGTGTGAAAGTAGGTAATCGTCAGGCTCCCCCAAAGCCAGAAACCCCACC
>NZ_JBFPKO010000111.1:0-1758 GCF_040948765.1 Paraburkholderia sp. BR10923
GCGCGCGGACTCGGGGAGACTCTCGAGCCGCTCCTTCTCCAGTGTCGCCAGTTGCTGCTCGACGAGCGCCAGTCGTTCGCATTCGCGCAGCAGCCGTTGCTGCAGTTCCAGTGGCAGTGGCAGTGGCGTACCGTCGTGGCACCGTACGTCACCGCGTGCCAGACGTGCGGCGAACTTCCGGCTGTCGACTTCACCCCAGCAACCGAGCGTGACCAGTAGCTTGCGCATGCGATCCCGGTGTTGCAGGACTTCCTTCATGCACGGCTGGCCGATCGCGGCGGCCATCATGCAGCGAAACTTTCCACTTCGCCATTGCGAGCTCAAGCGACACCGCCAGTACAATTTCCTCGGCGCACGGTGTGGAGACCTATTGCATGATGCTCTCCTTTGAGCAAGCGTTGACAAGCTGATTTTACGGATCAGCTCGCCGGCCTTCCTGCTGCATAGGATCTAACACCCTCTAGTCACGAGACAATTCGAAGCTGGGGCGAATCGAGTGCCAAGGCCTTGCGGGGTTCTGTCGCGATAAGGAAGACAGCCGAGCATGTTCCAACAAATATTGGATTGCTTACAGTATCAGCGAATGGAAGGAGCGGCTGCCGTTCGGTCATCGCCGTCGTTTTTCATTTCCCCTTGCGAATCATATGCATCACCTCGATACCAGAGAGAATTATGCGTGCACACCGAAAATCCTTGAAGCAACATCATCGATCTGATGATACGTTCGATCGGTCGATGGTCCTGCTCCACGACGTTGTTCCGGTGTTTGTTCTTCCGGCTTCTGATGGGGGTTTTCCGTTCTGCATTGATGGCTTCAAGTGCGGCCAGCTTCGCGCCGTTCTTATCTACGGTGAACGTCTCGGGGCTCGCCGTTCCGGTCAATGGCCTTCTGAAAGTAACGGCGCGCCGCAGCTTTGTCACGACGAGCGCGCAGAAGAAAATCAACTGTGTTGTTTTGCTTGTCGACGGCGCGATACAGATATTTCCATTGTCCTTTGACCTTGACAGAGGTTCGTCCATCCTCCAGCTCCTGCCCACCGGTCGCTTGTGCTGACGAAGCGCCTTCTCAAAGAGCGGCACCCAGCGTCACCAAAAGCGGCGATCCTCGTGCGCTACTGCACATGTCTCTCGTCACTGCCCCTCGCAGAGAAAAGAGCCTTCGTCGAGCCCTTCTGCCGGCTGCAGGGCATCGTGTTTCAGGAGGACACATGCATGACGCTTCGTGAGGCACGATGAGCGGATTTTTGGGCATTGCCAAATCGGTTGCGTGGATCCCTGCCGTTCTTTAGCGTTGCTCCGCGAGCACCGCTTATAACGCTGCTATCCGCTTATGCACGTTCCCGGAAAACAACCAGAGAGACCTTGTCGACGACTTGAACGCCCCAGAGGCGCGGCCGGGCACCCTTCCAGTTCGCGACTTGATGCCGCGATGGCGTTCTCGGTCCTGTCGTTCAAGTATTTTATTGCGGCCGACCGTTTCAGACTGCTCTACGTGTCGCGCCTGCGCCGGCAGATTCCTTCTGGTTCCAGTGCGACGATTTCTAGTGAACTATAGGAGAACACAATGGATCGTATCAGCGGGCATACCTTTTTCAAGCGGTTTTTGCAGCGAGACAGCACTGTTATCGATCTAGGGCATTGCTGATCAAGTCCACCGCATAGCTACTCGGAGCGTTATAGAGCGGAGTGGATAAGGAAGGCAGAACAGGATGAAGCAGCAGACGCTGGCGATGGCAGCTGACGAAGGTGCGGGTTTCG
>NZ_JBFPKO010000112.1:0-1678 GCF_040948765.1 Paraburkholderia sp. BR10923
TGTCAAAGCCATTTTGAAATGTCCGCTTACTGGCCAAGTTCAAATGTCCGCTTTTAGGGGGTGGGAATCGGTCTCTCACCCGGTTTTTATTCACGCAGTGTCGAAGGATGGCGTTTGAACTGGCAGGGCGCTTACGCCTGTTCCACCGTCCCTTGCAGACCGCCGGCCAGTTTTTCGAGATTGCGGTTGTGCCTGTCTTTGCCGGGCAAGATCCACGATCGTCTGTTCGACGTCAGCCTGCGTGAACTCGCGTTGCTTCTTCTTGCCCGCCGAACGACTTTGGACTTTGGTTGGCGCGCCCAGATGTGTTCGGGAGGGTGCCTTGCCGATGCGCTGGTTATCGCGTTGTGCCTGAATTGCCTGAGAGACCTGAAGCACGTGGCCCAGTCGCTTGTGTTCGACGACCGCGGCCTGATCGATCTCGGTCAGCCGGTCGTACTGCCTGCATGGCAGAACACGACCGTCCACCCGGAGTTCGATACGCGCATCTGGGTACTCCCAGACTTCGATATATCGATCAATCAGCTTGCGATGTTCCGGCGTATCCTCCAGCAGGTACATGACCTTGTCGTATTGCACCGTCAGCGACTTTGTCACCTTGCGCGGCTCGCGCCAGGTGAGTACCAGATCAAGGCTTTCGTCAGCGCGAAGCGGCCGGTGTGCGTCGAAACTGCTCCTGGGCGGCTTGGCGAAACGCGCGTTATAGGCCGCCATGAAAGCAGGCGCGTATGCATTGGCCTGGGTGACCGTGCTGATGCCACGCAGCCGCAGTTCCTTCACGAGACGATCCTGCAGCGTCAGATGGGCGCGCTCGACGCGGCCTTTGGCCGGACTGCTGTTCGCGCAAAACGTGTCGAT
Source organism: Paraburkholderia sp. BR10923 (assembly GCF_040948765.1). NCBI lineage: Bacteria > Pseudomonadati > Pseudomonadota > Betaproteobacteria > Burkholderiales > Burkholderiaceae > Paraburkholderia > Paraburkholderia sp. BR10923. The sequence continues at coordinate 859 of NZ_JBFPKO010000112.1, forward strand.
ATTCAGTTCGTACATGGCACGGCCGAAGTGGGTCACGCTATTGCCATCCTTGTTCGCGCCCGTCTTGCGAAACACGCTGTACTTGTCGCTATACAGTGCGCCTGGTTTGCCGTGCTGCTCGATGTATGCACGCGTCGCTTCAAAGTAGCTGAACGTCGATTCGGTCGCCGTGAAATGCAATGCCATCAGCCGGCTCGTCGCATCGTCGACATACACCAGCAGTGCGCACGCCGGCGCCCGATCCTCAAACCACCGATGATCGCAACCATCGATCTGGATCAGTTCGCCCAGACAGGCGCGACGAGCACGTGGCTGATAGATCTTCGGCGGACGTTGACGGCGCGGCACCCACAGCTGGGCATCCATCATCAATTGCCGGACCGTTTCCTTCGCCAGGCGGATGCCGTGGCATTCACGCAGCTTCTCGCAGGCCAGCGTCGGCCCGAAATCCGCGTAGCGATCCCGGATGATCGAGATGGCCCGATCGGCTGTCACAGCGTCCAGGCGGTTGTTGCTGGGCTTCGAGCGACGACGCGACACAAGCCCCGGCGCTCCGTGGTCACGCAGTCTGCCGACCAGTCTGCGGATCTGCCGTGTCGTCAGCCCGAGTCGCTCGGCCGCCCGCGACGGCTTGAGTTTGCCGTCCGCCACATCCTGAATCACCTTGAATCTGTCCAGCTCTCGCATCGTCATCGTTATCCGTTCTATTACTGCCATCGAAGCTCCCCGTGCCGGACAACCGGCGGCAGGACAGCTTACGCGGCGCAAAAGCGGACATTTGAACTTGGCCAGAAGCGGACATTACAACTTAGCCGCTACA
>NZ_JBFPKO010000113.1:0-1567 GCF_040948765.1 Paraburkholderia sp. BR10923
AACTCTCGGTGAACGTGTCGGCGCCGCCCATGATCTCCAGTGGGCAAGTGGTGGTTCATCTATCAACGCTTCACGAACTCTGCGCGATGACGTGTTTCAGCGGTACTTCAGCAACCTGCTAGGCGGCGGCGCGCGAGATCGCGTCATCCCCGACGACGCCCACGTCAAGCTCTTGCTTTTGATGCGTTAAAAAACCTGCGGGCAAATCATCCAGCCGCTTCAGCGGATGACAAAAAAGCGCCCCTTCAACCGTCTTGTGTCCGGTGCTGTTGAACACCTTGATGGCGTCCTTGACCATTTCATCGACGGCCGCCAGGAAGGTGGGGGGTGTCCGACGGACAACGTCCCTCGCCCCGTGCCGAGCCGAGCGTGTCTAGTTCCTGCCAGCGCGCTCCGGCCGGACGCATTGAAATCCGGGCGCACGGCATGTCCCAGGCCGTGCAGGCGCAACGCGATGACCGACGGGCGCCGAGCTCGCCGTCACGCACCAATCAGGGTACTGCGGCACACGCCAAGGAATCGGCTGCCGGGCACCAGGAAGCACGGGAATTCACGCAGGATGACGTGAACGCAGTGTTGACGGGGACACACCGGAGCGCGGGCAGGCTCGGTGCTAAAAACCTCCCTCAGAGAGAGAAATAAGCGAGCCAAAACCGCCCTCACCACCTACCCCAGCCTAACAAAACCAACCTCACCCCCGACATTTGGTAAATGGCCCGCACCCCGACATTCGGATCTCGCTTTGACAATTCTCCACTTTGGAATATGCCGGGCCCCGAACTGCGGAAGTCGTCCATCACATCAAAGCTGTGCAAATCACTGATTACTGCCACCGCGCCTCCAGCGGTCGATGATGCGGCCCACGCCCAACAGGTACTTCGTCACATACTTCGTGATCGCATACTCGACGTAGCCGAGCGGACACCTCCTCCGGTTGAGGAACAGATGATCTTCGTGCCCGTGCGATTCCTTCGAGAAATTGATCAACCGGAATCGCTGCGATTCAAGCCGCAGCTCAAACCGGACGACCCCTCTTCTCCACAGGCCGCAAAAATCATGGAATTCGATCGCGATCTGGCCAATGTTAGGGAGAAACGCGTCCGGCAGTCAATCAAGCAGCGGCACCTCGGCGCCTTGGATGTCGACCTTCACCAAATCGATTTGCGGGATTCCCTACTGCTGCGTGAACACGTCGAGCCGCACAGCGGCCACCTGGATCTCGTGATTGTTCTCGCTGGTGCGAACGAACGATGATGCCTCCCGATTCGCCGCCACGAAGAAGCTCATCGTCCCTGCGCGATCGGCAATCGCGAGATTGGAAGGCTTCACGCGCGCCATGCCGCCGAGCCGCGCAAAACGGTCGGGATTCGGCTCGACCTCGTAACAGATGCATTCGCATTTCTCCGACATCAGCCGGGAAAACGTACCGCTGTTCGCGCCTAGGGCTACGCTGAACAAGCAGCTGAATTTGCGACGTGTCGGCGATGTAGAGGTGTTCAGGTCGTGAAGCCGACGGTCATCCTTTGGTTTTTGGCCCTTGCGGGCATTGCACGCGGGCGTTTGCCCG
>NZ_JBFPKO010000114.1:0-1521 GCF_040948765.1 Paraburkholderia sp. BR10923
CGGAGCATGTATTGGCGCCGGGTTTTCTAGCCAAAGAGGTTGTGCTGAATCTGAACAAGATGCCCAGTAAGCGCCTTCACTGCTGCATCCGTATCGCGGTCTCTAAGGGCTTCGACGATTTCACGGTGCTGGGCCTCATATTCCTTGCGACGTTCTGGAGTCAGCGAGCGCGCTTTAAGCCGCCCCCATTCGCCTTGCTCGCGCACGCGATTAGTCAACTCCAGAATCTTTAGGAAAAAAGAGTTATGCGTTGCAAGTGCGAAAACTCGGTGGAGCTGACCATCCCAATGCTCGAACTCCTCAATAGTCTGCGCGGCCTCCGAGCGCTCGATGCATTCAATCATCTTCGCGAAATCTGCGCCCGTCGCATTACGCGTGATGAGGCGTGGCATCAGCGGCTCGATCAGCAGTCGCGCTTCCATCAGTTCAGCAGGACTCGTCTGGTCCTCTGGCCGCGGTTCCGCCTGCTCGCGAATTCTCGCAGGGAATGTGCTAGCAGCGCCAGGCCGCACGAACGTGCCGCTTCCGACGGCCTGGGAAATCAATCCGCGCTCTTTCAAATCCTGAAGCACCCGCCGGACGGCCCCTCTCGACGCTCCAAACTGCTCGCTCAAAAGACGCTCCGCGGGCAACTTCGCCCCCTCGCCCAGCCGACCAGACGCGATTTCTTCGTCCAGATACGCCGCCAAGGACTTCGCGCCGGCCGCCCGAACCGGGCTGCCACGACTTTCAACGTCGCTCATTCTTTTGCTCTCCCTCCTCACCGTTGAAGTAATTATACGCGAAACGGTACCAATTGGTGAAACCATTGGTTTACCCCCAGTTGCATATGTGCCAATATGGTTCTACAGTAGAACCACATCGCAACCAAATGGACCAACAAGGAGTGAGAAGTGAAGCTTGCAAACTTACGAGTGGCTGGGCAAAAGGTCGTTGCCCTTGTAGATTCGGACGCGGAGACATTCTGGAGCATAGATGCACTGGTGCCTGGTTTCTCTGGTGACATGGTCCAATTGGTACAACAATATCCAGATCTAAAGGCTGACCTGAAGCCCAAGACGTCCGGCACTCCTTTGAGCGGTGCTGAAGTGCTGGCTCCGATAGACCAGCCTCGCCGCAACATCTTCTGCGTGGGCAAAAACTATCACGAGCATGCCGCGGAATTTCAGAATTCGGGCTTCGATAGCAGCGCGCAAAACGGTGAGCACGCGCCGGAAGCGCCTGTGCTCTTCACAAAGCCGGCGTCGGCCATCATAGGTCCTGGCGAAAAGATTCCTCGCCACACGAGCGTTACCAGTCAACTCGACTATGAAGCCGAACTTGGCGTCGTTATCGGTAAGGCTGGCCGCAACATCTCCAAAGCGAACGCGATGGACCATGTGTTCGGCTACACAGTGATTAACGACTTTACCGCGCGGGACCTGCAAAAGCTCCATCGTCAGTGGTTTCTCGGCAAGTCGCTGGACGGCTTCTGCCCGATGGGCCCGTACGTGGTCACTGCAGACGAAGTCGATGGGCAAA
>NZ_JBFPKO010000115.1:0-1395 GCF_040948765.1 Paraburkholderia sp. BR10923
AGTGGATGGCCAAGCTCTTCTCTGCCTTGTCACATTCAACAGGCTGAATATGGGAATTTGAAGCCGTGACCTGCTGTACGACCAGCAGTTGCCTACCCGGACGCGCGCGATTGGTAACGGTCGGGTGCGAAGCTCCGGGGACAACGTACCCTCCGTTAAGGCGGTTCACCCGGGCAACCGGGAAGGAATCGACACTGCCAGCCGCCGTGCGGTGTGGGGGCCAGGCAAGTTCCGCATGCACAACGTACGTGAACTGCTGACAGAATCCTCGTTATTGTGAAAGAGCCCAAGCTGCTGTTGGCTCTGACCAAAAGGTATATGGCTGGTTGCGCCTTTTTGATGTGGGCGCACGTCGTCAAAACGCCATCGGGGAAGAGGCAGGTGCTAACCGGACAGGCCCAGAAGTGCTCGGGTCGGTGGAGATGGGAACGCGGGAACCCCGATTTCCCGTCATCGTTTCGCGTCAAGGAAACGGAGGCAGGTAAACCGCGAGGAATACTGTTGGGAAAGCGGGAGTGAGAACGCGCAAGAAGCGAAGGGTTGCCTGTAACGGGTAATATAGGGGTTCAAGATTTGCCTCGACCTGAAAGGGTGCTGACGTGCGTGTGGTGCGGCTGTCGTGAGTCCGCATCTGGGGTTCACCGAAGGGAAGCTTGTGAGAGGCCGGTTGGTCTACGGCTCAGCGCCCTTGTCTCGGTTTCGGGACGAATCGACGATGCGACGCTAGCGAAGGTTGCGTATGCACAGACGCAGCCGGCATCAGCACGATGCTTAACGCCGTGCGCGAGCCGTATGCGGGGAAACTCGCACGTACGGTTCTTCGGGGGCCGCGTTTCTGAGAGGGAACGCGGCTACCCTCTCGAAGCGCGAGCAGATAACGGCAGCAGCCAGGGAAAGCAAAGCACTATGAATGTCGAGACGCCGTTCGAAACGAATGCGCAGTTTGCCGAAACCGGCAAACCATACATGCGTGCGCTCGACCACCCAGCGATGCCGCCCGAGCCGCTCCTTGCTTTCCACGCCGCGACGGGCAATACGGGCCGTGATTCCGCGCTGCTTCAGGTAACGCCGACAGCGGGCAAAGTCATTGCCGTTGTCCGCATGCAACTTGTCCGGGCGTTTGCGGGGCTGGCCATTCAGACCCGAGACTGCCGGAATGGCATCGAGCGTGGGCTCGAATGCCATCGAGTCGTGTCGGTTGGCGCCCGTGACCGTGATGGCCAGTGGAATGCCGCGCGCGTCTGCAACGATGTGCCGTTTCGACCCGAGCTTTCCCCGGTCTGTCGGGTTGGCGCCGGTTTCCTGGCCCCCCGGGAGCTGGCAACACTGGCAGCATCGAGGCTCGCCCGTTCCCAATCAATCTGGTCGTGCTCACGCAACCGGCGAAGCATTGCC
>NZ_JBFPKO010000116.1:0-1321 GCF_040948765.1 Paraburkholderia sp. BR10923
ATCGTTGCGCAGATACGCGCCCATCTGCATGTTCTCGACGATCGACATACGCGCGAAGATGCCGCGACCTTCCGGCACCATCGCGAGACCGCGCTTGAGCAACTCGTGCGCGGGCAGGCCTTTGATCGACTGGCCCATGTACTCGATGTCGCCGGCCGCGTACGCCTTCAGGCCGGTGATCGCCTTCATCGTCGTGGTCTTGCCCGCGCCGTTCGCGCCGATCAGCGTGACGAGTTCGCCCTGCCCGACTTCGAGGTCAACACCCTTTACCGCCTGGATGCCGCCGTAGTTGACCTGCAGGCCCTTGATTTTCAACATTGCTTGCGTCGTGGACATCAGTGGACCCCCGCACCCAGATAAGCTTCGATCACCTTCGCATCCTTCTGCACGTCCTGCGGCAGACCCTGTGCGATCACCTTGCCATAGTCGAGCACCGTCATCTGGTTGCACAGGCCCATCACGAGCTTCACGTCGTGTTCGATCAGCAGAATCGTCTTGCCGTCCGCGCGGATCTTGTCGAGCAGCTTGGTCAGCTCGACTTTCTCGGTGGCGTTCATGCCGGCCGCCGGTTCGTCGAGCGCGAGCAGCTTCGGATCCGTCGCCAGCGCACGCGCGATCTCCAGACGACGCTGGTGGCCATACGACAGGTTGCGCGACGTGTAGTCCGCGTATTGCGTGATGCCGACGTAGTCGAGCAGTTCGAGCGCGCGCTCCTTGATCTCGCGCTCTTCCTGGCGTTCGGCCGGGGTCTGGAACACCGCGCCGAGCAGACCGTGTTTGGTGCGCACATGACGGCCGACCATCACGTTTTCGAGCGCGGTCATGCCGCCGAACAGGCGAATGTTCTGGAACGTGCGCGCAATGCCCGCCTTCGCGACCTGATAGACCGCGGTCGGCGTGTAGTTCTCGCCGTCGAGCTTGAACTCGCCCGAATCCGGCGTGTACAGACCCGTGATCACGTTGAAGAAGGTCGTCTTGCCGGCGCCGTTCGGGCCGATCAGACCGTAGATTTCGCCCGCGCGGATCTGCAGGCCGACCTCGGAAAGCGCCTGCAAACCGCCGAAGCGCTTGTTGACGCCCTTCACCGACAGACGGATCGCCGCGTTGTTGCTTACGTTATCGCTCATGTCTTTTTCTCCACCGGACCTTATGCGCGCACCGGCTTCTTGCCGCTACGCTTCGCCAGCTTCGCAATCTTGTCTTCGTGCTTCGGCGCGGGCCACAGGCCTTCCGAGCGATACAGCATGATCACGACCATCGCCAGACCGTACAGCAGCTGACGGATCACTTCGGTATCGACGACTTCATGGCCGAAGATCAT
>NZ_JBFPKO010000117.1:0-1260 GCF_040948765.1 Paraburkholderia sp. BR10923
CCCCCGGGTTGAGATCCTGCCGCCCGGCACGGGCCTGCCCGTGCTGGAGCACGACCTGCGGGAGCGGCCGGATGCGGCGGCGGCGCTTGTGGCGCTGTGCGCCGAAGAGGCGTGCATGCCTTTTGATCTGGCGCGCGGGCCGCTGATCCGCGGGCGCCTGATCCGGCTGTCGGAGCAGGAGCATGTCTTCCTGCTGACGCAGCATCACATCGTCTCGGACGGCTGGTCGGTGGGGGTGCTGGTACGGGAACTGGGCAGCCTGTACCGGGCGTTCGTGGCCGGACAGGCCAATCCCCTGCCGGTGCCGGCGATCCAGTATCCCGATTATGCGGCCTGGCAGCGGCAATGGCTCTCCGGGGAGCGGCTGCAGCGTCAGGCGCAGTACTGGCGCGAGGCCCTGTCAGGCGCGCCGTCCATGCTCGCGTTGCCGACGGACCGGCCGCGCCCGGCGCGTCAGTCGTTTGCCGGCGCCACGGTGCCGGTGGAGATCGATGCGGAGCTCACGCGGGAACTCAGGCGGCTGGGCCGTGAGCATGGCACGACGCTGTTCATGACGGTGCTGGCGGGCTGGGCGGCGGTGCTCTCGCGTCTGTCGGGGCAGGACGACCTTGTGATCGGGGTGCCGAGTGCCAACCGCGGCCGGCGCGAGATCGAGGAGCTGATCGGCTTTTTTGTGAACACGCTGGCGCTCCGGGTGGACCTGTCGGGCGGGCCGGACGTGGCGACGCTTCTGGAGCGGACACGGCGCACGGCCCTGGGGGCGCAGGAGCATCAGGACCTGCCGTTCGAGCAGGTGGTGGAGATTGTGCAGCCGCCACGGGCGCTTGATCACACGCCGCTGTTCCAGGTAATGCTGGCCTGGCAGGATAACGCGCTGGGGCGGCTCGATCTTCCCGGGCTGGGCGTGGAGGAGGTGATGGACAATGCGCCCGGGCAGGTCCGGTTCGATCTGGAGCTGAATGTAGGCGAGTGTGACGGGAGGATCGTGGGCACGCTGGGCTATGCCACGGCGCTGTTCGAAGAGTCGACGGTCAGGCGGCAGCGGGATTATCTGCTGGCGCTGCTGCGGGCGATGGCTGCGGACGCGGGACAGCCGGTGGAGCGCATCGATATCCTGCCGGCGGCGGAGCGCCGGTATCTGCTGGAGGAGCTGAACCGCACGGAGGCGGCGTATCCGTCGGAGCGGTGCATCCATGAGCTGTTCGAGGCGCAGGTGCGGCGGGCACCGGAGGCGGTGGCGCTGGTGCATGAGAACGAGAG
>NZ_JBFPKO010000118.1:0-1232 GCF_040948765.1 Paraburkholderia sp. BR10923
AGTGGATCAAGGGCAACATGAAGAAGCCGGTGGTTGGCTTCATCGCTGGCGTCACGGCGCCTCCGGGCAAGCGCATGGGCCACGCCGGCGCGCTGATCTCGGGCGGTGCGGACACCGCTGAAGCGAAACTGGAAATCATGGACGCATGCGGTATCAAGGTCACGAAGAACCCGTCGGAAATGGCGCGTCTTCTGAAGGCGATGCTGTAAATCGAATCCGCGTGCCGTAGGCGCGCGATTTTGATACGCTTTCGAAGTCCTTTCGTGAGCGAGCGGTCCCGAAAAGCGGGGGAGTGCAGACTCCCCCGCTTTTTTTTCGTCCGTGCTCGCGCCGTGTTTCTGTCCGCCCGGTCGATTTTTTCTTATTCTTTTTCCATGCTGGAATTCTTCACGACGCTCAATTGGGGCGCGGTCTTTCAGATCATCGTCATCGACGTTCTGCTCGGTGGCGATAACGCGGTCGTCATTGCGCTCGCCTGCCGCAGTCTGCCGCAGTCGCAGCGCATGCGCGGCATCGTGTGGGGAACCGCCGGCGCGATCGTGCTGCGCGTCGTGCTGATTGCGTTCGCAGTCGCGCTGCTCGACGTGCCGTTCCTGAAGTTCGCGGGCGGCCTGCTGCTGCTGTGGATCGGCGTGCGCCTGCTGGCGCCCGCGCACGACGTTCACGACAAGGTGAAGCCGGCCGACAAGCTGATCTCGGCGGTGAAGACGATCATCATCGCGGACGCGGTGATGAGCGTGGACAACGTGATCGCGATCGCCGGCGCTGCCGAAGCCGCGGAGCATGAGCACCGGTTGGCTCTGGTGATCTTTGGCCTCGTCGTGAGCATTCCGCTGATCGTGTGGGGCAGCCAGCTGATTCTGAAGCTGCTCGATCGCTTTCCGGGCATCGTGCTGTTCGGCGCGGGTCTGCTCGGCTGGATCGCGGGACGCCTGATGGTCAACGACCCGGCCGGCGACCGCTGGCCGATCCTCGATACGCCCGTCGCCGAATACGGGATGAGCATCGCGGGCGCGCTGTTCGTCGTGATCGTCGGTTATCTGTTGAAGCGCCGCAACGCGAAACGCGCGGCGGTGTGAGCATGGCATTGACGGTGCGCCGCTGCCTAATAAACCTTAACAAAATGAACAAAGGGGCTGTTTACTCTCGATGAATCCTGTTAACCTTTTCATTGTTTCGACGACGAAAAGGACATGGCTAAACCCATACTCGACGACGAACTTTGGGCACTC
>NZ_JBFPKO010000119.1:0-1191 GCF_040948765.1 Paraburkholderia sp. BR10923
CCGTCGGGTCTGCTCGGCGAACGTGTCGCGGATCGCGCCTGATCCCGGGCCACAAGGAGTCAACAATCATGACCTCAATTCAACCGATCGAGCCGTCCACAACGCTCATCCCCGAAAAGAACCGCACGAAGACGCTGACCATCGGCATCCTTACGACGATCTTCGTGATCGCCGCGCCGATGATCATCGGCGCGGCGGGCGGCAACTACTGGGTCCGCGTGCTCGACTTCGCGATGCTGTACGTGATGCTCGCGTTGGGCCTGAACGTGGTGGTGGGCTTTGCCGGCCTGCTCGACTTGGGCTACATCGCGTTCTACGCGATCGGTGCCTACACGGCCGCGCTGCTGAGCTCGCCGCACCTGTCGACGCAATTCGAATGGATCGCGGCGCTCGCGCCGCACGGTTTGAACGTGCCGATCTGGATCATCGTGCCGATCGCGATGTCGCTGGCCGCGATGTTCGGGATCCTGCTCGGCGCGCCGACGCTGCGTCTGCGCGGCGACTACCTGGCGATCGTGACCCTCGGCTTCGGGGAAATCGTGCGGATCTTCATGAACAACCTCGACCGTCCGGTGAACATCACCAATGGTCCGAAGGGGATCACCGGGATCGCTCCGGTGCAGATCGGCGGCTTCAGCTTCGCGCAGTCGCACTCGCTGTTCGGCATGCAGTTCCCGGCGGTGTACCTGTACTACTACCTGTTCGTGCTGTGCGCGCTGTTCGTGATCTGGACGTGTACGCGTCTGCAGCATTCGCGTATCGGCCGCGCGTGGGCCGCGATCCGCGAAGATGAAATTGCCGCCAAGGCGATGGGCATCAACACCCGCAACGTGAAGCTGCTCGCGTTCGCGATGGGCGCGTCGTTCGGCGGCTTGTCGGGCGCGATGTTCGGTGCGTTTCAGGGCTTCGTGTCGCCGGAATCGTTCACGTTCTGGGAATCGGTCGTGGTGCTCGCCTGTGTGGTGCTCGGCGGCATGGGCCACATTCCCGGCGTGATTCTCGGCGCGGTGCTGCTCGCTGTGTTCCCCGAGTTCCTGCGCTCCACGATGGGTCCGCTGCAGAACATGATCTTCGGCCATGAAGTCGTCGATACCGAAGTGATCCGTCAGCTGCTGTACGGTCTGGCGATGGTCGTGATCATGCTGTATCGCTCGGAAGGCCTGTGGCCCGCGCCGAAGCACGAAGACAAGA